>JANPIT010000999.1:0-16427 GCA_031425115.1 Opitutaceae bacterium
CTTGCCCTGGTTGGTGAGGGTGCCGGTCGAGCTGAGCGAACCAGCGACCGTGAACTCGCCCGCGGTGCCGATCGTCTGGTTGCCGGTGAGCGTGGCGCTGGTCGTGGCCTTGACCTTGCCGTTCAGGTTGCCGCCGGACCATTCGAGGGAGGAAAACTCAGCGGTGCCGGTTCCGCTGACGGTGCCGGAGGTGAGTTCAAGTTTGCCGCCACCAATATTGGTGCCGTCGAACTTGGCGTTGCCGCCGTTGACCTTGAAGGTTGTGTTGCTCGTGACGGCGTTGAACGTCGTCGTGGCGCTGAGCAGGTCGATCGAGCCTCCACCGTTGAGCGTGCTGCCGTTAAATGCGTAGTCGGTGCCGCTGATTTCGAGCGTGCCAGTGAGGCTGACGTTTCCGGTGCTGGTGCCGCCGCCAGTGAGTTTCAGTTTTCGCACTCCGACGGTGAGGGTGCCGCTGTTGTCGAACGTCGTCTGAATATCCGTGATGCTACCGAGTTCGCCGCCGGTCTTTTGAAAATGGCCCTCGTTGGTGAACGTCGTGGTGCCGGTGATGGCGCCGCCCGCATTGGCGGTGAAGGTGGCTCCGGCGTTATTCTTTATCTTCGCGGCGCCGCTCCCGACAATCTCGCTGCCATCCCATGCGGTGTTGCCACCGAGGGTGAGCTCGCCGGCAAGATTCTTGGCGCCGCCGGAGATGGTCGTGGCGCCGGTGCTCTTTATCTTGGCGTTCAGGCTGCCGCCGGTCCAATCGAGCGCGCCGAATTCGGCGGTGCCGTTGCCACTCACGGCGCCGGACGTGAGGCTGAGCTTACCGGTGCCAATGTGCGCCCCGTCGAACTGCGCAGTGGTGTTTTTGCCGTTGATCGCGACTTCCGCGGTGCTGCTGGTGGCATTGCTGAAGGTCGTCGTGTTGCTGGCGATTTCGATGATGCCGGAGGAGCCGTTGAGCGCGCCGCCGGTGAAGGCGAAGTCGCTGCCCGAAATCTTGAGTTTGGCACCCGCGCCGAGGGTGACGCTGCCGCTCGAGGAGCCGCCGCCGGAAAGGGCGAGTGTGCCGCCGTCCACGGCGATGCTACCGGTGCTGGCGTTTTGAAACGACACCTGGATGTCGGTGGTGCCGCCCGAGGTCGTGTTGGTTTTCTGGAAGGTGCCGTTGTTGGTAAACGTCGCGCGTGTGCCGCCCTGATTGTCGGCGATGGTGCCGTCGGCGTTGGCGGTGAAAGTGCCGGTGTTCTTGAGGTGGGCACCGCCGCCCGTGCTGATGTTGTCTCCAGTCCAACTGGTGATGCCGGCGAGGTTGAGCTGAGCGCCGCCGATGATCTTCTTCGCGCCCTCACCGCCGATGATGGAGTTGGACGTGCTGGCCGTGTTGACGGTCGCTCCCGAGATATCACCACCGTTCCAGTTGAGAGCTCCGATGGTGGCGGTGCCGGTGCCATCCACGATGCCTACCGTAAGCGAGAGGTCACCGGTCGTGATGTGCGACCCCGTGAATTTCGCGTTGCCGCCGGTGACGGAGAGGCTGGCGTTGCCGGTCGTGCCGCTGAACGAGGTGGTCGCCCCGTTGATATCGATTGTGCCGGTGCCGGTGAGCGCGCCGCCGTTGAACGCGTAGTTGTTGTCCTTGAGCTGGAGCTTGCCGCCGCCCGCGACGTTCACGGTGCCGGTGCTGGTGCCGCCGCCGCTCAGGCGCAAGGTGCCGCCATCGACGGCGACGGTGCCCGAGGAGCTGTTGTCAAAAGTCGCCTGAACTTCGGTCGTGCCGCCGGAAGTGGTGTTGGATTTGTGAAACGTGCCGTCGTTCTTGAATGTGGCGCGCGTGCCGCCGAGGGTGGTGTCGTGGCTGATCGTGCCGTCGGTATTGGTGGAAAACGTGCCGGTGTTCTTGAGCTGGGCTCCGCCCCCGGTGCTGAGGTTGTCTGCGGTCCAGGTGGTGTTGCCGGAGAGATTGAGCTGGGCGCCGCTGGTGATTTTTTTCGTGCCGCCTGTGCCGATGGTGGCACCGCTCGTGTTGACGGTGGCCGCAGAGATATCGCCGCCGGTCCAGGCGAGGCTGCCGACGCTTGCGGTGCCGGTGCCGTCGACGACACCGGCCGACAGAGTGAGCGCGCCGGAGGTCGTGTGATTGCCGCTGAAGCGGGCGTTGCCGCCGCTGCTGACCTTCAAATTGGCGCTGCCGCTGGTGTTGGAAAACGTAGTTACGCCGCCGACGAGGTCGATCGTGCCTGCACCGCTGAGTGTGCCGCCGTTGAAGGCGTAGTCGGTGCCGCTCACTTCGAGCGTGCCGGCCACACTCACACTGCCCGTGCTGGTGCCGCCGCCGCTGAGCTTTAGTTTGCCGGCGCCGACGCTGACGGTGCCGGTGCCGGTATTGTCGAATTTACTCTGAATCTCGGTCGCCCCGCCCGTGGCGCCGGCCGATTTCGTGAAGGTGCCGGCGTTGGTGAACGTCGCGCGATTGCCATCGACGTCGTGCGCGATTGTGCCGTCGGCCGTGACGGTGAACTGGCCGGCCGCCTGATTCGTGAGGAACGAAGAGCCGCCGGTGGAAATGGTGCTGCCATCCCAGGTCGTGGTGCCGCTCAACGTGAGTTGCGCGCCATCGATTAGTTTCTTGGCGCTGCCGGCGCTGATGGTCGCGTTGCCGCCGCTGCTGACTTTGGTGGTCTTGATATCGCCGCCGTTCCAGACGAAGCCGCCGACACTCGTGGTCGCGCTGCTCCCGCCGTCGACGACGCCGGAAGTCACCGTGAGCGAGCCGGAGGTCGAGTGGTTGGTCTCGAATTTCGCGGTGCCGCCGCTGACCTTGAGGTTGGCCGCACCGGAGTTGCCGTTGAACGTCGTGGTCGCGCCGGCGATGTCGATGGTGCCTGCGCCGCTGAGCGTGCTGCCGGTGAAGGCGTAGTTGTTGCCCGCAAGTTGGAGCGTGGCGCCGCTGCTGACGCTGACAGCGCTGCCGCTCGCGCCTGCGCCGCCGCCGCTGAGCTTCAGCGTGCCGGCGCCCACGTTCACGGTGCCGTTGTTATTGAAGATCGCTTCGACCTCGGTGGTGCCAGAGGAGGCGTTGGACTTGGTGAAGGTGCCGTCGTTCTTGAAAGTCGCACGCGAGCCCGTGTTGTCGTGTTCGATCTTGCCGTCGAAGTTGGTGGTGAAGGTGCCGGTGTTATTGAGCTCGCTGCTGCTACCGGTGGTAATTTTGTCGGCATTCCAGTTCGTAGTGCCGGAAAGATTGAGCTTCGCGCCGTTGCTGACTTTCTTGGCGTTGGCGCCGGTGCCAATGGTCAGGCCGGGCACGTTGAACGTGCCGGTGTTAAACTCGCCGCCTGTCCAGGTCGACGTCGTGTTTTGTAACGTCAGCAAATGGGAGCCGGTGATTTTACCTCCCAGAAATTCCAGCGAACCCCACGTGAGGTTCTCGACCAGGGTGAGCGGAATCTCCGCGCCCGTGACGAGGTCGAGCGTCTTGTCGACTTTTACGCGATCGTTTTGTCCGGGCGGGGTGTTCGACGTATTGCCGTTGGTCGTGTTGGTGTAGTTGCTCGGGTTGGACGCGTTGCCGTTCCCGCTCCCTCCTCCATTGCCCTTAAACTCTTTGTCAGCACCGGCACCAGCCGCCTGCAGCGAAGCACACGCGACGCAGAGCGCAGCGACGACGATAGTCGTTCGAAAGTTCAGAAGCTGGAGATACATCACCGTCGCAGGGGCGCAACGAATGCAAACGATTGACCAAAAAGGCGCGCCAAGCCACCAAATATTCGACCTTTTCCGTTTAGGCCCAGTAAAATAAATAAGGGCGGTAGTCGGAGAATACAGGGTTATACAGCTGGCCCGCCCTGAGTTGCGTGTTACGTGGGGCGTTTTCCGCGCGTTCGAGGTCGGAATCTGAAACGCAGTTTTTACATTACTTTTCCGACGGGGTGTTGACGACGGTGCTTCCGAAGAAGCGGCGCACGGTGAGTGCGAAGCCGGTATACACGAGGAAGCAGCCGCCGACGCAGGCGAGACCGGCTAGAAACTGGGCAAACAGGCCGAGCGCCTCGCCGGTATGAAGAAAACGGGTCCACGCGCGGAGCTGGCGGGCAGGTGGGAGATCCGCATACCCGTCGCGTCGCAGGAGGCGACCGGTGAATGGATCGAACTGCAGCGTAGTGAGTGCCGTGCGCGGCCAGGTGGCGTGCTCGCGCACGGTAAGGGAAGCGGGCTGCTTGCTGCCGGGCGCGTGCGGCCGAATCGTGACGATCTGCCAGCGCGGCAGCTCGCGCTGGGCGGCGGCAAGCAGTGCGTCTGCGTTCAGCGGTGTCGCGCCTGCCGGAGGCGCGGGAAACTCCGCCACGGGGGCAGCAGCGCCGCTACTTTGCGGGCCGGACGCCGGGAGTGGCGTGCCGGTAACGGTGTAAAGAAAACTTCCCGCCCAGCGAAAGGAGATGGGCATCGCGGTCAGGGTGAGCGCGATCAGAATTGGCGCGGACCAGAAGCCGATGGTGTTGTGCCAATTGAAATCGCGGGCCTTGCTCGTGGCGTTTGGCCGAAACCAGATGACTGGCTGCACCGCGCGCCAGGCCCACGTGCGCGGCATCCAGAGGTAGAGGCCGGTGATGGCCAGGACGCAGAAAGCGACGTTGGCGATGCCGTTGATCAACTTGCCGCGCGGTCGGGTCGTCTCACCCGTAAATCCGAGATACCGATGCCACGTCAGCATCGTGCGCATGAAGCTCGCCATCGTGGTCGACTGCGGTTGCCGCACCTCGCCCGTGTAGGGATTAAGGTAATACGTGCCCGTCCGGCCAGTGGCGAAGGCGAAGGCGATGGCGTGGCTCGGATCGTGCGGCACCACGATGCTGGCGGTCCGGGCCTCGGGCTGAGCCGCACTCAGCTTGGCCTGCAACTGCTCCAGCGTGAGGCGCGCCGAAGCGGAGGGCACGGTGACCCTCCGCGCATCCCGCTCGGCCCATGCCACGAGCTCTTTCTCGAAGGCGAGCACGCTGCCAGTGAAACACATCACGGCAATCGCGACGCCGGAAATCACCCCGGCGATGAGATGGAGCCAGAAGACAGTTTTGCGGATCATGAAGGCAGGAGCGGAAGATGAATCGGGAGTGACCCTTTAAGCGAGGCGCGAGGTGAGCCGCGTGGTTTAGAACTCGAAGGCGGCGCCGAGGTAGTAGTTGCGGCGTGGAGCTGGATCGATGCCGTCGGGGCGGACGCGATTGTAGTAATCTTCGTCGAAAACATTATTCACGCCCGCCACCACGCGCAGCGGCGTGCGCGGAATTTTCACCTCTGCCGTGAGGTCCCACACTGCATAAGCGGGGATCGAGCGTTGCGCGGTGTTGGCGTCGTCACCGAAGGCGGCGGCCGAGAGGGTGCCCGTCAGGCCGAGCCTCAAGCCCGCTCCGCGCGTATAGACCATCCCGGTGCGCACGAGGTGGTCCGGGGCGTATTGCGGGGTGCGCCCGACGGCGGCGCCGGCCTTGAATTCGGCGTCAAGGAGCAGCGCGTTGGCGTAGAGATTGAGGGCGTGTTTTCCCTTCCGGCCGAGCCGGGCGAGCAAGTCGTAATGGACGCTCGCCTCGACTCCGCGGTGGATGGCGCGGCCGATGTTGGCGACGCTGGAACGGCCGCCGGGCAACGCGATTGTGCCGATCTGATTGTCGAATTCGAGGTGGAAAACGCTCGCGTCGATCACGAGCCCCGCGAGCGGCTGGGCGCGGTATCCAATTTCCCATTGCACGGCGCGGCCTTCCGCGAGGTCGGCGTTGACCACCGTGGTGGCGGCATTGGGCACCGCCTGAGTGAAGACCATCGGCCGATAGCTTTGGGCCAGGTTAAAATACGCCTGCGATTTGCCGGCGAGATCGTAAGCGGCGGCGAGGCCGAGGAGCGGCACAGAGTGGCGATCGTCGCGGGTGCCGAGCGGCGTGCCAGCCGCCGATTTGGCGGTGTTGACGGATTCCGTCAGCTCCTGGCGTGCGGTCTCGAGGCGGAAACCGGGGGTGAGGCTGAGTCGACCGAAGCGGAAGAGGCTTTCGATGAAGACCGGCGCGTAGACGGTGTCGCGTTGCGACTTGCCGATGACGGTCCCGTTGGTCGCTGCGGCCGAGGCCCCGCGGCTATCGGTCCGCGGCGAGTCGCTCATAAAAAGCTGCGCGCCGGCAGTGAAGGCGTGGCGTTGCGTCGGGCCCCAATCGAGACGCACACGCGCCTCCGTGCCCAGCGTGGTGAATTGCTGGCGCTCGATCGTGTTGGTGGCGGCCGCGGCCCCAGTGGGCAAGGTGCCAAAGCCGCCGCCGCCCTGGCGCTGTGAAGCGCGCACGTAATCGATCGCCCAGGCGCGAGCGGCAAAAGTGCCGCGGGTGAAATCCCGCTCCCAGACGAGCGACGCCGCGCGGCGATCGAGGTTAAAGCGATCGTGGAGGCGCGAGGGCGCGCGACGGTCGGCGTCGTAGCGGACCGCGTTAGGCGAGACCGCGAAGGTCAGACCGCCGGGCTCGCCGTGTTCCTCCTCGTAGGTCTCGAGGGTGAGGATCCACCGACTCGCGGAGTTGCCATCGAGCACCAGGCGACCGAGCCAGGAATCGAGCGAGTAGTCGCTGTTGGCGGAGCGGATGCCATCGGATTGGCGATGGTTGTAGTAACCGTAGAAGCCGACCCGGCCGACCGTGCCATCGAGGTAACTGAAGGTAGAGTAGTAATCGTCGCTACCGAGGGTGTGGAGAGTAGAACCGGCGAGCCTGCGATCCGTGCGGGGGCGGTGCGTGACGTAATTGAGGGCGCCACCGGGTTGCGGGCCATACATCAACGCGGCGCCGCCCCGCGTGAACTCGATGCGGTCAACCGTATCGAGCGGCGGAGTGTAGTAAGCTTCTGGATACCCAAACTGGTCGGCGTGGATCGGGATGCCGTCTTTGAGGACCTGGGTGAACTGGGCCCGGTGCGGCTCGAGGCCGCGGTAGCCGATGCTGATGAGCGGCGAGGTTTCCTCGCTGAGCACCAGGCCCGGGGCCTGGGCCAGGGCTTGGCGGTAGTTGTTGCCGTTGATCCGCGGCAAGCTGTCGAAGTCCAGCATCGTCGTCTTTTTCCCGACGTTGACGCGCGTGCCTTGGACATCAGGGAGGAAGGGACCCTGCACGACATGATCGGCCTCCGCCTCGGCCTCGACCCGAAAGGCGGCGAGTTGGACCGGAGCTTCGGCCGCGGCCGGCGTCTGCGACGAGGCCGCAGTGGCGGGCGATTGGGCGAGCGCGGTCGCGCCGCAGGCAAAGGAGATCGCGGCGAGGGCGAGGGCATGCGTCAGAGCTTTCATGATACAGAATTCAACGGTGGTGTGAGGGCGGCCGCAGGGATGCGGCAAGGCGGGCCGAAATCCGCCGGGGCGGCGGTAAAGGGACGAAGGGCGCCCGGTTCGCCGCGCAGGGCGGAACTCGGAGCGGAAAGCCGACTGGCCAACTCCGGGCCTGGGCTTTCCTGGCGCGTCAGCCGCGCAGAAAAAAAACAGAACACACCACCACCGACTCGAGCACTTACCGACCAACGCGCGGTGGAGTCGGGTGACACCGGAGTGTCGTCCGCGCGAAGCAAAGCAGAGTGTTTCGAGGCGGGGGGGCCGACCGCGAACGGATAGGAGTGTTGGCGAGCAGTTGGTCTAGGAAGGTGGCTTGACGGCCAAGGCGCCTGATCGCCGGCGGCGATTGGCGCGAGCGGGGCAGACAGCGTGGCGGAACCCTCAGCGACTGTCTGGGCGGTGAGGTGGTAGAGTGCGAGCCACGGCGCCACGGCATCGAACGCGAGCTGGAACCGCAGGCCTGGAGCAGGCTGCGAGTCATCACTCGAGGCCCAGAACGCGCTTTCCACGGTGGCTTGCCGGGGCGCCGGCGACGCCGCATTCGCCAGGTCCATCCGCAAGATCCCGGCCGCCGTGGCCAGCGCGATGAGCGCGGCGCACTGCGTGGAGCGCAGGGAGCACGGAGATGCGAACATGCGTATTGTTATTGAGACCTATTCTCTTTCGGACAAGGAGAAATTGCGTTGGTAGTTGTTTTGTTGAACGAGCGGCCTTAGACGCTGGAGGCGAGTAATTTGCTGAGTTAGGGTGTGTGCTTGACGGCTTCGCCGGTTGTGCGACGTGGTTCGTCGCAGGTGGTCTCGTGGACCTAGAGTGAGGCCGACTATAACTTGTCCTCGACCCGACGCCGGCTGCCTCGTTTAACCGGGCATGGCCGAAACTCTTAGCGTCAATTTGGGCGACCGCAGCTATGCGATTCGTTTCGGCGCCGATCTGAACGACGAGGTGCGCGCGGAGGTTGGACGGTTGACGAGCGCGCGGAGGAAGGTCGCGGTTGTGACCGATATCAACGTCGCGCGGACTCAAAGCCAGGCGTTGAATTCGATGTTCGGCGATGCCCCGCGGCTCGAACTCGAGGCCGGGGAGGGCGCCAAGTCGCTCACGGGCTTGGGTCGGGTGCTCGATTTTCTTGCGGCACACAACGTGGATCGCGGCGGGGTGTTGATCGCGGTCGGTGGCGGGGTGATTGGCGACTTGGGCGGGTTTGCTGCGGCGACCTGGCTGCGCGGGATCGATTTTTTGCAGGTGCCGACGACCTTGCTCGCGATGGTCGACAGCTCGGTGGGCGGAAAGACCGGCATCAATCTTGCCGCCGGGAAAAACCTCGTCGGCGCATTTCATCAGCCGCGTGGCGTGTTCATTTCAACCGGACTGCTGGCAACGCTACCCGCGCGGGAATTTGCCGCGGGCATGGCGGAAGTGCTCAAATACGGACTGCTCGGCGATCCGGAGCTTTTCACCGCGCTGGAAAAAACGCCGCTGACGGTTGCCAGCAGCGATCTCGCGGCGGTGGTGAGGCGCTGCTGCGCACTGAAGGCGCGGATCGTCGAGGCCGACGAGCGGGAAACTGCAAAAGAGGGCGGCCGGGCGTTGCTCAACCTCGGCCACACCTTTGGTCACGCGATCGAGAACGCGGCGGGCTACGGCGAATATCTCCACGGCGAGGCGGTCGCGATCGGGCTGTGCGCGGCGGCGCGGCTGTCGCAGAAACTTGGTTACATCGCGCCCGCCGAGGTCGCGCGCGTCGAGCATGGGGTGGCGGCGCATGCCTTGCCGATCCGGCTGCGTAGGCCGCTCGGCTACGCGGCGCTGCAGACGGCCATGATGCGCGATAAGAAGGTGCGAGAGGGTGGACTGCGCTTCGTGGTGCTTCACGCCCTCGGTGCGGCGGCGACGCACGACGCGGTGCCCCCGGCGCTGGTCGAGACGAGTTTCCGCGAAGTGGGAGCGGTCTGATTTCGGATTTTAGATTCTGGATTTTGGCTGAAGGAGAAAGCATCGTCCTCCCCCTCGATCGCTTTGGAATCCAAAATCGAGAATCCAAAATCCAAAATCCCGACTTCCTGTCATGTCCGCCATCGACGAAGGCATTGTGCGCGAGTATTTCGAGCAGAGTGGCTTTCTCGTGCGGCAGGCGCGGAAGTATCAGGTTTCGGCGCGACGCAAGGCGGCGGAGGAAGAGATCGATCTGATTGTCTATAATCCATCCTGGCAGCGCGGAGCGCGGAAGCCGGATTTTTTCCTCTTCTCGAACGAGCTGCCGTTCGTGCAGAAGGCGATCGTGGCGGTGAAGGGCTGGCACACCGGCGTGTTCACGCCCAACATGCTGAAGAGCAGTCCGGAAATTTTTAGTTTTCTCCAACAGAACGTGCTGAAGGAGGCGGCGCGGTTTTTTCCCAACGGAGTGGGCGACGAACCGGCCGGGGAGCTGACGAAGATTCTCGTGCTCCCGAGCCTGCCGACCGCGGAGCCGTTTCGCTCGCAGAGTGTGGAGTTGCTGAAGCAACACGGGGTCGACGCGATCGTGTCGTTTCGCGCCATGCTCCTCGACCTGCTCGACAAGATTGAAATCAACCAGAACTACAGCAAGAGCGACACCCTGCAGGTGATGCGGCTGTTGAAAAACTACGATCTACTCAAGGACACGCAGCTCGATCTGCTGCCGGATCGCGCTACGCCGGTGAGCCGGCGAGCGAAAAGTTAGCGCATGGCCACCACCATCCACTCCACCGCGATTGTCGAGGACGGCGCACAGCTCGGCGCCGATTGCGAGGTCATGGCCTACGCCGTTATCACGCGACACTGCGTGCTGGGCGACCGCGTCGTGGTGCATCCCTTCGCGGTGGTCGGCGGGGATCCGCAGTATCTGAAATTTGATCGAGGGCTGACGGCGGGCGTGCGCGTCGGATCGGGCACGGTGGTGCGTGAGCACGTGACGATCAATCGCTCGATTCACGCCGCCAAAAGCACGACCATCGGCGAGAACTGTTTCATGATGGCGGCGAGTCACGTGGCGCACGATTGCGAGGTGGGAAATCACGTCGTGTTTGCCAACGCCGCGCTGCTCGCGGGGCACGTGGCGGTGGGCGATCATACGTTTCTGGGCGGCGGTGCCGCGGTGCACCAGTTCTGCCGGATCGGCGAGAGCGTGATGGTGGCCGGTCATGCGTCGATCACGCGTGATGTGCCGCATTTCACGATGGTGGCGGAGCGCGACGACGTCATTGGTTTCAACGTCATCGGGCTCAAGCGCCGCGGCTTCTCCCGCGCGGCGATCGCGGAACTGAAGGCGGCCTTCCACGACGTGTATTTCACCGCGGGCAACATTCGCGATGTGGCGGCGCAACGCCTGACGACCGGCACCTTCGAGTCGCCGGAAGCGCGCCGGTTCCTGGAGTTTTTCGCGGGCGGCAAACGGAGCTTTGCGCGCGCGCGGCGAGAGAAACCACCCGAAGAAAACCCAACTGACTAAGCGCATCCCGCGGAGCACGCCGAGAGGCCGCTCCCTGTTCCTTGCGCGGTGCACGCTCCTCTCTTGAAAACTCCTGATTCCAAAAACCTCGTTTTTACCTGCGGCGATCCGGCCGGCGTGGGGCCTGAGATCATCGCCACGTGGCTGGCCGCGCATCCGGAAGAGGCGCGCCACATCACGGTGTTGGGGCCGGCGCGCTGGCTCGAGACGCTTCCCGGTGCGGCGCAGAAAATCCCGATTGGGCTCGATGATTTTGCCGCCACGATGGGCCAACCCGATGGCGACGGTGCGCTGGTGGCGTGGGGTGCGATGGAGCGTGCGGCGGAGGGCTGCTTGCGCGGCGAGTTCAGCGGCGTCGTGACCGGCCCGATCAGCAAGGAGCGGCTCGCGCGGATCGGTTACCCGTATCCAGGGCAGACGGAATTTTTCGCGGCGCGCTGGGGTGGTGAGCCGGTGATGGCCTTTTGCGGCGGCAAGTTGCGCGTCGTGCTGGCGACCTGGCATGTGCCGCTGGTCCACGTCGCGCAATTGCTCGGGCCTCATTTGTTGCAGCGCGCCGTGGTTGCGGCGGCGACGCTGTGTCAGGCGGAAGGGATAGCCCAGCCGCGGATCGGCGTCTGCGGGTTGAATCCTCATGCCGGCGAGGCCGGTCTGCTCGGCAGTGAAGAAATCCAGTTGCTCAACCCGGCGCTCGATAAATTACGCGGCGACCATCCGCGGCTTTCGCGTTGTGAACCCGGTGACACGCTGTTTGCGCGCGCGCTCCGCGGGGAGTTCGATGTCGTGATCGCGTTGTATCACGACCAAGGCCTGGCGCCGCTGAAGGTGATCGATTTCGACGAGGCGGTAAATGTGACGCTTGGACTTCCCCATGTGCGCACGAGCCCCGATCATGGGACGGCGTTCGGCATTGCGGGCAAGGGTGTCGCGCGCGCCACGAGCTTTGCCAACGCGGTGACGGTCGCGCGGCGGCTGATCGCGGCGCGAAGCACGCGGTGAACCCGCGCGAGAAAAATAGGTGGCGGCGCGTTGCTGCCGCGGGCGAGCCCTCCGACGCTCCGGCGGCTAGGTGATTCGCGTGACGCTCTTTGGCCATGGCGAGTGAGGGCGGAACGCGCCGCGGTGGATCCTGATTCGCACTGCTGGCTCCACGAGCGTAATTGGCTCAGAGCGAAATCCGGCCTCCGGAGAAAACGAACGTTGACAACCTGGGCCGTGACCGTGTTTTTCGTCGCCTCTTTGCAGGACGCAAGTCTCGCAAAAAGCCACTGCCCGGTAGCTCAGTGGCAGAGCAGGTGACTGTTAATCACTTGGTCGCAGGTTCGACCCCTGCCCGGGCAGCCATTCTCCTCAAGGTCGAACCATCGACCCCTGTGGAAAAATGGCGTCTCCTTTTTGGGAAGGGGTGTTTCATCTCGTTGATCATCAGCCCAGCGCAGGCAGGGCGGGATTCTTTTCGGACATCGACACTCGTGATGCCTTTCAAACACCGCCAACGCTTCACCAACGAGGCGATCTAAATGCTCCACTCGGTGGTTTCCGATCGGGCGCTCAGGCCTCCGCGATTCTTCCGTGCGCGTCTGAAATCGTGAATTCGCAAGCGGCCACTGGCGCTACTGTCGAAAGGGCCGTGCCGCTGAGGATACCCAGACCCGCCTCCGCGGATGCAGGCGAGATTGCGGAAGGTGATCTCGTTGGCCGCTCGTGATGTGAAACCCACTCAGGGCCGTTTCATCGCCGCCCCATCATCTACCGGCTTGGCGTAGCGGGCACCGAGGCGGCCCACGCTGCTCGTCATGAGCACGCGGCCGGTTCTATCCACCGGAGGAACCTCGGACCCGGCCCAATACTCCACGAGCGACCTCATCCGTTTTTCCGTCTCGGCCCGCCCCGAGGGCTTCAGGTGATACGCGCTCGCCCCCAGCATGAAGGCGGTCCGCACGTCGTCGTCGTGCGCGGAGTTGGAAAACATCAACCGGGGAACGATATTCCAAGCGACGTTTTTCTGCAGGAATTCCAGGACGTGGAAGCCGTCCCCATCCGCCATATTAAGGTCTGTGATGATGAGGGAGGGAAACGGATAGGTCGCGCGGTCTGCGAATTTCCCTTCTCCTATCATGTAAGCCATCGCTTCGTTGCCGCTATGGACCATTTGCACCGTGCTCCCCTCCGGCAGAACTTTTTCGAGGGCAAGCTGGGCGAAGAAATGCTCGTCGATGTCGTCATCGACGACGAGAATGCGGAAGCCATGTCTTTCAAATGATGGCTGCGACATAACTCCCACGGTGTCTGGCTGCCGAGGATTAGCCAGTGCCATCGGAGTTCAGGCCCGGCGGGACTGCTCGGGCCGGAGGCGCGCACGTTCAAGCGGCGGAGCTTCGCGAACCGGAAGCCCAACGTTACCTGAGGCGGATTTGCCCTTGATGCTCAGCCGACGTCAGGAAGTCCGTCGAGGAGTTTGTCGAGTGTGACGGGATAATCGCGCACCCGCACGCCCGTGGCATGGTAGATCGCGTTCGCTACGGCCGCGGCGACGCCGCAAATTCCGAGTTCCCCGACACCCTTGGCCTTTAGCGGGGAGGAAATCGGATCGGTTTCATCGAGGAAGATTACTTCCTGGTGCGGAATGTCGGCGTGCACGGGCACTTCGTAGCCGGCGAGGTCGTGGTTCACGAAGAAGCCGTGCCGCTGGTCGATCGCGAGTTCCTCCATCAAGGCCGCGCCAACACCCATGGTCATTGCGCCGATCACCTGGCTGCGCGCGGATTTTGGATTGAGGATCCGTCCCGCCGCGCACACGGCGAGCATCCGGCGCACGCGCACTTCGCCCGTGTGGGCGTGGACGCCCACCTCCACGAAATGCGCGCCGAAGGTCGACTGCTGGTATTTTTTGTCGAGACCCTCGAACTCGATCGTGTCCTCCGCCACGAGGCCGCTCTCGCCCGCCGCCTGTGCCAGCGGTGCGCTGCGCCCGCCCGATTTCACCTGACCGTCGGCGAACTCCGCCCCAGCCGCGTCGAAGCCGAGCTTCTGGGCCACCGCTTCGCGCAGCTTCACGCATGCGGCATAGACGCCCGACGCGGAGCTGTTGCCGCCCCATTGTCCGCCGGAACCGCAGGACACGGGGAAATTGGAATCGCCAAGCCGCACCACGACTTTGTTGAGCGGCACGCCCATCATCTCGGCGGCCGTTTGCGCGATGATCGTATAGCTGCCGGTGCCGATGTCGGTCATGTCGGTCTCGACCGTCACGGTGCCGCTTTTATCGAGTCGCACGCGGGCGGCGGATTTCATGACCAGATTATTCCGGAACGCCGCGGCGACACCGGTCCCAACCAGCCATTTTCCATCGCGGCTTTTTCCTGGCGCCGCGTTGCGCTTGCTCCAGCCGAACCGTTCCGCGCCGGTGCGAAAGCACTCGGTCAAGCGCCGCTGGGAAAACGGGGGATGCGGATTGTGCTTTTCCCCGGGCTTCGCCTTTGCCTGCGGATCCGGTGAGTCCGCAGGCGGGGCCGGATTGTCCGGGACGAACTGCGTGTCGTTACGAATGCGGAACTCGATCGGATCGAGGCCGAGTTTCTCCGCCATCTCATCCATGGCAATCTCGAGCGCCATTAAGCCGGGCGCTTCGCCGGGGGCGCGCATGGCGTTGCCTTCGGGCAGGTCGAGCACCGCGAGCCGCATGGCGGTCATCCGGTGCTCACCGGCATAGAGCGCGCGGGTCTGGCTGACGGCGGTTTCCGGTGAGCCCTCCGGCAGGTCGCCCGACCAGCTTTCGTGCGCGATGGCGGAAATCTTGCCGTCTTTGGTCGTGCCCAACCGGATACGTTGAATCGTCGCGGGCCGGTGCGTCGTGTTGTTGATCATCAGCGGCCGTTGCAGCGCCACTTTTACCGGACGCTTCGCGGCTTTAGCGCCAAGGGCAGCGAGCAAGGCGTCTGCCCGGAGGAACAATTTTCCGCCGAAGCCGCCTCCGATGTAGGGCGAGATGAGACGGACGTTTTCCTTCGGAATGCCCAGCGTCTTCGCCAGGTCGCCGACGCTCCAGGCGATCATCTGGTTCGAAGTCCAGACCGTGAGCTTGTCGCCGTCCCACTTCGCGATCGACGCATGCGGCTCCATCATCGCGTGCGATTGATCGGGCGTCGTGTAGGTGGCATCGAACTGCACGGGCGCCGAGGCGAACGCGCCGGCGAAGTCGCCCACGGCGGTATCCGGTGGCCCGCCGAACCCAGGCTTCGGCTTGATGCCCGAGTCCTTTACCGCCGCGAGGTCGAATGCGCCCGCGGTGCGCTCATATCTCACCTGCACGAGCTGCGCCGCAGAGCGCGCCTGCTCAAACGTCTCCGCCACCACCAGCGCGATCGCCTGGTGATAGTGCTGAATTTCGGGCCCGCCGAGGAGCTTTGCGGTATTGAAGTCCCCTTTGTCGAGCTTGCCGGCATTCTCCGCGGTGACGATGGCGAGCACGCCACGCGCTGCTTTCGCCGCAGCCATATTGATGGACGCGATGCGGCCTTTCGCGATCGCCGCGCCGACGACGTAGCCATACGCCGTGTTGGGCGCGATATCGTGGTGCTCGTAGGCGTAACGCGCCGTGCCCGTGGTCTTGAGGGGCCCGTCGATCCGGTCGACGGGTTGGCCGACGATCTTCAGTTGGTCGATCGGATTGGTCGTGGCGGGAGTATCGAATTTCATAGCAGTGCCTCCTTCGCTTCGGCTAAGGCGGCGCCAAGCGCCCGTTCCACGAGCTTGAGTTTGAAGGCGTTCTCCTCGGTCGGTTTCGCGCCGGCCAGCAATCGCCCGGCGACGGCTTTGGCGCCGCGCGGCATTTCCGTCTCCGCTGCCTCGACGCGCCACGGTTTGTGCGCGACGCCGCCCAGCGCCACGCGGCCCGTGCCATCGCGCTGCACGATCGCGGCGACCGAAACCAAAGCGAACGCATACGACGCGCGGTCGCGCACCTTGTAGTAGATGTGCGCGCCGCCGACCGGTTTCGGCAGGGTGACGGCCGTGATCAACTCGCCGGCCTCCAACACGGTGTCGACCTGCGGCTGGTCACCGGGCAAGCGATGAAAGTCCGCGATGGCGATCTTCCGCGCGGAGCCATCGGGGCGGATCGTCTCCACCGTCGCGTCGAGGACGCGCAACGCCACGGCCATGTCGCTCGGGTGCGTGGCGATGCAGGCGTCGCTGACGCCGATGACCGCGTGCTGGCGGCTGAAGCCGCCGATCGCGCCGCAGCCGCTGCCGGGTGCGCGTTTATTGCACGGTTGGTTCGTATCGTAAAAGTAAGGACACCGGGTGCGCTGGAGCAGATTGCCCGCGGTGGTGGCCATATTGCGCAGCTGGCCGGAAGCGCCGGCGACGAGGGCGCGCGAGAGCACGCCATAGTCGCGCCGCACGCGTTCATCGGCGGCGAGGTCGGTGTTGCGCACGAGCGCGCCGATGCGGAGGCCGCCCTCGGGGGTCGGATCTATCTTGTCCAGGCCGAGGCCGTTCACGTCGATCAGATGCGTGGGCGTCTCGATTTCGAGCTTCATCAAATCGAGCAGATTGGTGCCGCCCGCGATGAAACGTGCGCCTGGTTTGCGGGCGACTGCGGCGGCCGCC
>JANPIT010001000.1:0-3656 GCA_031425115.1 Opitutaceae bacterium
TGACGGCGGCGGCTTCGACGGGCGTGGCCCAGCCGCTGAAGAGCGCGGCGAGGGAGACGACGGGCAGGCCGAGCTCCCATTTCGCGGCCCAGAGGGCGCGGCGGGTTTCGAGGGGATCGAAATGGGTGGGCCTGGTAACTGGAGCCGCGGCGCCCTCGCCGCGGCTCCAGGTGTGAGTTTCGTTTCGCCGCGAGATCCAGACGCCCCAGGCGGCGGTTAGCACGATGAGCAGCACGCCGGGCAGCAGTCCGCCGAGGAACATCGTGTGGATGTCCACTTTCGCGATGATGGCGTAGAGCATTACGGGCAGGCAGGGCGGCAGGAGAATGCCGAGCGAGCCGGCGCCGGTGAGAAGGCCGAGGGCGTTGCGATCACTGAGATGCGACGCGATGAGGATGGGTAGGAGCAGGCCGCCGAGCGCGAGAATCGTGACGCCGGAGCCGCCGGTGAACGCAGTGAAGAACGCGCAGATCAGCGCGGTGGCAATCGCGGGCCCACCGCGGAGCCAGCCGCTGAGCGCGACGAACACGCGCACGAGCCGCCGTGACGCCCCGCCCTCCGCCATGAAGTAGCCGGCCAGCGTGAAGAGCGGAAGCGCGGGCAACGCGGGATTTGTGACGAGGCCGTAGTGATCGATTGCCACGGCCGCGATCGGCACGTGATGCCCCCAGAAGAGAATCAACGCGGCGCCGCCCAAGGTCGCGAAGATCGGCGCACCGCACACCGTGGCGAGCAGCAAGCCGGCGAGGGCGATGCCCGTGGGAGCGAAGGCGCCGACGGCCCAGGCGATGGCGGTGAGAGCCAGCGCGATCGCCCGCCCCTGCCAGGTCGTGGCGCTGCGCTCGAGCAGACGGAGCGCGATCGCGCCGAAGCCGAGCGGGAGCGAGAGTTGCACCAGCCAGAGCGGAAGGCCATAGGCAAACGTCGTGCCTGCCAGCCGCTCAGTGAGGACGAATTTCGTGCTCGCGGCACAGAGGAGGGCGCTGACCGCGGCGCCGACCGAGCTCGCGAAAATCGTGGCGAGATCGCGCGCGCGTCCGAGAATCAGCGTCGGCGCGGCGGTGAGCGCGAGGAGGCGCCCTTCGCGGGCCGCGATGGCGCCGCCGAGCATGCCGACGAAGAGGGTGAAGTGGCGCAGGAACTCCGGGGCGTTTGGGATGCCGGTGGAGAATTGGCGCAGCACAATCTCGAACAACGGCAGCGCGATCATGGCGCCGAGCAGCAGCGTGAGCGCGAGGTTTTCCAGGCTGTTCCATCGCCCGTCCCTGGGCTCACGCGCAGGAATACAGGAGGCGTTGCCGGTCCACTCGCTGGCGCTCGCAGCTACATCCGCAGAGGCGTTCATGGCTTGGCTGGCCCGTTGGCCGCGCGGAAATCCGCGAGATGACCCTGGACGCGATCGAAGAGCTCGGCGGGCACCATCGTGCCGCGGATCTGCGGGTAGACTTTTTCCACCAGCTCGCGCCACTCGGTGAGGATCTCCGGCGTGGGGGTGTGCACGGTGAGGTTCCTGGCATCCATCGCGGCGATCGCGGCCAGATCCTCCTCGCGATTCAGTTTGCGGATACGCTCGCCGACTGCGGCCGCCGACTGGAGCAGTTTCGGGCGGAGGTCGGCGGGCACGCGTTCCCAGAGGTCGCGGGCGATCACCGCGGCGCCGACGATGGGCGCCCAGTTGAGATCGATCATGTGCCCCGCATGCGCGGTGAGTTGCGTGGCGTTGGCCAGGAAGGGCGGCACGGGCACGACGTCGATCGTGCCGGACATGAGACTCGAGAGCATGAACTCGGTCTCCAGCGGAACCGGATTGTAGCCGAGCCGGCGCAGAATCGTCATCTGGTGCTGGTCGCCGGTCCAGACGAACATCTTCATCGGCTGCAACTGGACCGGTCGAAGGGCCTCCTTCTTCGAAAAGAAACGCACCCAGCCTGCGTCGGCCCAGAAAAGCACCTCGTAGCCGGAGGAGCGAAACTTCGCCTCGAGCTCGCCGCGCATCTTCTCGCGCACGAAGTCGACCTCGCGCCAGTCGCGAAACGCCATCGGGATTAGTTGCAGGCAGGTGACGGAGCGATCGATCTGCGCCAGGCCGACCGCGGAAATCAGCGCGGCGTTGTAGCGCTTGTTGCGGACGTTTTGAACGATTTGAATCTCGCTCTCGGCGGCGGGCATGAGGGTGAGCTTCACCATGCCGCCGGATTCGGTGGCCCATGTCTCCTTGAGCTCCATCAGGCGCTGGTGCCCGGAAGTGCCCTTGGGCAGAATGGTGGCGAGGCGGATCTGAACCGACTCGGCGGCGAACGCGGGGAGCGCGCCGAGCGTGAGGAGGACAAGCACGAGAGCTTTCATGGGGAGCTGGAGTTGGAGCCAGAGGCGGGAAGAAAAAGCTCGTCGATGCGGCCGAGCAGCCAGCGCGCGCGGCGCTGCATCACGAGATTCACGAGGCGAAACTCGGGCCGCGCGTCGGGATCGATCGCGATTGCACGTTCGAGCGCGGACTTGAATTCGGCGCGATTCTGCGTGGGCACCGCGATCGACTCGGCGAGCGTGACCCACGGTCCCACCTGCGCGCCGCCGGCAAGCGCCAGCGCGCGCTCGAAGTGATGGCGGGCGCGTGCGGCGGGTGCGCCGGAACTGTTGGGCCGCGACATTTCATAGCTGATGAGAAACGCATGCACCGCGCCCTGCCCGTAGGTGGGATCGAGGACGAATGCGCGGTCGATCAACGCCTCGACGAGGCCGAGGTCGCCGATGAGGCCGGGGTGGTCCTTGCCCAGCGAAATCGCGGAGCCCCACGCCGCCGCGGTCCAGTAGAGGAGCGGGACGTCGTCCTTCGTGGTGCGGCGCAGCGCGGTCGTCGCGTCGGCGCGCAGCGCGGCGCTGAATCCCGCGTGGGAGACGTCGAGGCCGCGCAAGCCGTAATCGCGGGCGCGCAGATAGAGCCGGCGCGCCCGAAGCTGGGCCGCGCTGCCCGCGGCGAAGTTAGTCTCGATGAGTTCGTCGGCATCCTGTTGCACAAACGCGAAGGCGTATTGCGTAAAGCCGCTGGCGGCGGCGAGCAGCAGGCCGCGGTGCTGCGGGCGCTCGGCGAGCAGGCTCTCCATCAGTTTCAAACTGAAGGGCGTCGCGGCCGCGATGAGCTGCGGATCGTCGTCGCCGGAGAACGTCGTGCCGCCGCCGGCGAGCGCGTCGCCGAGTTTGTCGACGGCGGTGTGTTTGAGGGTGGCGCAGCCGGTGAGGGCGAGGAGGGCGAAAAGGTGGAGCGCGTTGACCCCAACGCGCCGCAGGGCGTGCGGTCGTGACACGGGTTGACTGCGCTTTCCAATCAGCGGCTTGGGGTCAAGCCGCTCCACCTCGGACAGGGCATGCTCGGCGTTCATCGCGTAGGAATCTCGCGTATCCGTTACCAACGCACACTCGTCTGCAGGCCGAAGCGGCGCGGGTCGCCGCCGACGAAGGTCGGGATGCCAAACGAGCCGCCGGTGTTGCCGGCGTCGATGATGTGCGCCCTGTCGAAAAGATTCTCGGCGTGCGCCGTCACTTCCCAGCGGCCCTTGGGCGAGCGCCAGCCGACGCGCAGGTTCGCGATGCCGAAGCCGTCTTGCCGGAGGCTGTAGCCGAAGAGGGCGTTGTTGTCGTCGAAGTAGTGCTTCGATTTG
>JANPIT010001001.1:0-11460 GCA_031425115.1 Opitutaceae bacterium
CGTATCTGGGACCTTCATGTCCATTTGACCGGAGTCAAAGGAGCAACTCCTGAAGCTCGACTCGGCAATTTACTATCGGTCGCAGATCGAATGGGAATCGAACGCCTCTGCGTCTATATGGGGATGAACTTCATTCAAGACCCAAATCCAGCAGAACTCCGAACGCAACTTCGTCGCATCCGGCGGAAGCCCGCCGGTGATTTCGCCCTTCGCGGCGGGGGCGGCGCCGGTTTTTTTCTTCGGCTGTTGTGCGAAGACGGAAACGGCGGCAATGCACGCGAGGAGTATGACGGGGAATTTCATATTCATAGAAACAAAATGGAAACCGCTCATGGGCGCTGATGATCGCTCATTTTCATCACTACAGTATTAGCGCCTATTAGCGCTCATCAGCGGTTAAAGGATCGGTCAGGACTTCGCCAGCGTCGCGAGCATGCCGCGCGCGTAGCCCACCGACTCGGCGAGACCCGTGACGGGATTACCGGCGGCCTTCTCATACTCAAAGGTGACGACGCCATCGTACTTGATCTCGAGGAGCGCCTTGAGCATCCCGCGGATATCCAGCCGGCCAGCGCCGACCTCGATCGGCACATCGCGCTGCGCGCCGACGACCGCCACGCTGTCTTTCAAGTGCACGTCGTGGATGCGCGCCGCGTATTTCTTGATCGAGGTGATCGGGTCCTCGCCGAAACGCGCGGTATGGCCGACGTCGATACAGAGGCCGATCCGCGGATCGAGTGACTTGATCGCCTCGAAAGCCACAGCGGGCGTCGGGTATTCTTTGTCTTCCGGCCCGTGATTGTGAATCGCGAGCTTCTGGTCGAATTCCTTCACCAGCTTCTCCACGAGGGGAAACGCATCCTTGGCCGGCTTGCAGACCATCGTGGACATTCCGGCGGCCTTCACGTTTTCAAACGCCCGGCGACACTTCGCCTCGTCGTTCGGCAGATTCACCACGCCGGAGCCGGTGAGCCGCATGCCGGCGGCCTTGACCTTGTCGCCCACCGCCCGGCACTCGTCGACCGTAGCAGCTTCCCAATTACAGTGCGCGCGGAACAGCGCGACGTTCGAGATGCGCAAGATCTGCAGTGTGGCCAGCACCTCATCGAGCGAGGGGATATTCCGCAGCGAATAGGACGTGACGCCGAGGCGGAGGCCGTTTTCCCGACCGTCTGGAAACGTGCGGTAGCTCGGGAGCGCCGCGGCCGGCGCAGCCTTTTTCTCGCCGCCTTTTTTGTCTGCGGCCAGAGCCAGCGAGCCGAGCAGCGGCAGGCTGAATGCGCCAAGCGCGGCGGTTTTCAAGGCATCGCGACGCGTGAGTGGGTTCATGGGGTTCATTGGAGATTTTGATCTTATCGGATTTGCCGTCGGGAGCGAAGCGAAGAATCCGCCAACTCTCCCCAATTAATAGCACGCGGGTGCCCGATTGGGACCGACCGATCGTGGCAGCGGCTGACGCAGGGCTAGGCCCGCACCGCCGCGAACTTCCGGAGATACTTCAGGGCAACTTCGAACTCGTGCGGCATCGGCGCGGTCAGCGTGACCGGCTCGCGGGTAGTGGGATGCTTCAGCGTCAACTCCGTCGCGTGCAACGCGAGGCGGTCGACCAGGGGCTTCTCGTCCTCGCGGCCTTTATAACCCCGTTTCAAGTCGGAGAGCCGCAGCGTGATGTCCGGATTGCCGTAGAACGGATCATTGAGAATCGGCGCGCCCGCCGCAGCGAGGTGCACGCGCAGTTGGTGCGTGCGACCGGTGAGCGGATGACATTCCACAAAGGCGAAACCCGTCGCGAGCGCCGCGCCGACGCCCGCGCCCGGCCGTCCCGCGCGCGGCCGCGTCGAGCCGCGAAACCGCTCGAGCGTCTTGAATTCCGTGACGCATTCCTTGCCCCCGCGACCCTTGAAGACCCGCATCCGTCCGGGTTGCCGCTCATCTTCGCCGAGGGAAAGCTCGACGGTAAACGCGTCGGGCAGCGCGGCGTTGGCATCGCGAACCGGCGCGATGACTTTCATCGCGTGCTCGGCCGCGAGCACCACGGCGAAGGCGTGATACTTTTTTCCGACCGTCTTCGACTGGAACTGGCCGGTGAGGTAATCCAGGGCCGGCTTCGACTTGGCGCAGAGGAGCAGCCCGCTGGTGTCGGCATCGAGCCGATGCACGTTCGCCACGCCGTGCCCGTAGCGCGG
The DNA here is from genome assembly GCA_031425115.1 of Opitutaceae bacterium. GTDB lineage: Bacteria > Verrucomicrobiota > Verrucomicrobiia > Opitutales > Opitutaceae > ER46. Next base: position 2,187 of record JANPIT010001001.1, read on the forward strand.
GTGGTCATGCACGAGCCCCATGAGGTTCTCGCGTTTCTTGTCCCAGCGGTCGGGAGCGACCAGCAAACCGCTCGGCTTGTCGAACGCGACGATCGCGTCGTCCTCATAGATGATCGGCGGCAACGGCATGGCCGCCCACAGTGGAGGTCCGCCCGGGCGGCGCGCAATCATTCGCGACACACCATCGGGCACGCGCGGCACACAATCTGCAGACTCTCGTAAGAATTCGGAGGGGGTGTTAATTCTCTTGCGACGGTGACGGCAGCGGCGTGCCCTGACGCCCACGTCCCCGATGCCGGTCTGGCCCAAAAGTTTCTATACCTTCGGCCTGAGCCTGAAGACCGCCGCCACCGAGTGGAAGCTGCGCAAAAAAAACGCCGCACCCGCCCTGCAGCTGCGAACGTTTTCGGCCCTCACCCGTCGACTTGCCTCGACGTCGTGCTGGCGCACGGCAGGCATCGAGGCGGGAATGCCCTACGCGCGATTCCAGTCGCGCGTGCCGTTGCACACCTACGAACAATTGCAGCCCGCCATTGCGCAGATGCAGCGGGGCGAGGCGGACGTCCTCTGGCCCGGTCGCTGCGCGCTCTTTGCGCGCTCGGCGGGCACCTCGACCGGCGAGCCGAAACTTCTCCCGCTCACGGAGGAAATGCTTGCGCACTTCCGGCGCGGCAGCGCGGATGCGTTACTGTATTATACCGTGCGCGTAAAACACGCCGGCGTGTTTCGCGGCCGGCACCTTTTCCTCGGCGGCTCCACTGCGCTCACCCCGATCCCGGAGGCAACGCCCCACGAGGCCTATGCCGGCGACCTGAGTGGGATTGTTGCCGTCAGCCTTCCTACTTGGGCGGAGCGGCATCTTTGTGAACCCGGCGCCCCGGCGGCCACGCTCACGGATTGGAATAAAATGTTGGAGGCAGCGATCGCGCGCACGAGTGGCCGTGATCTGTCTTTGTTCGTCGGCCTCCCGACAGGGCTTGTCGCTTTCGTGGACGCGTTGCGCCGGGACGCGGTCCAGCGCGGGACCCAACTGGCCCCACTGCCGACCACTTGGCCCAATCTCGAGTGCGTGCTCCACTCCGGTGTGCCGCTCGCGCCCTATGCTGCGCAGCTGCGCGCAGCCCTTGGTCCGACTCCCCGATTTCACGAGACCTACGTGGCCTCGGAGGGTTTCGTCGCCACCCAGGATACGGACGCCCCCGCCGCAGGCCTCCGGCTCATGGCCGACCGCGGCGTGTTTTTCGAGTTCTTGCCCATGGCGGATTACGACGCCAGCCGCCTCGCGCAACTCGGTCCAAAAGCCATTCCGCTCGCCGAGGTAAAGCCCAACATCGACTACGCCCTCGTGCTCACCACGCCGGGCGGCCTCGCGCGCTATGTGTTGGGCGACGTCGTGCGGTTTGTTTCCATCCACCCGCCGCGGCTCCTTTACGTCGGGCGCACCACGCTGAGACTCGACACGTTTGGTGAAGGCGTAACTGAAAAGGACCTCACCGACGCGCTCGTCGCGGTTTGCACGCGACAAAATTGGTCGATCGTCAATTTCCACGTCGCCCCGCTGGCCGCTCCCCCGGGGCGGCTCGGTGAGACGCGCGGTCGGCACGAATGGTGGATCGAATTGAAGCCCGGCACCGTCACGACGCCAATCGGGCCGCAGATTGCCGCCGAGTTGGAAGCCCAACTCCAGCAAGCCAACCCCACCTACAGCGCACGCCGCAAAGCCGGCGGCCTCGACGCACCGGTGGTGCGACTGGTGATGCCCGGGATCTTCGAACACTGGCTCCGTTACCAAGGGCGCTGGGGCGGCCAGCACAAGTTGCCCCGCTGCCGCGCCGATCGCAAAATCGCCGACGAACTGGCTCAGCTCACAAATTTTGCGCCAGACTGAAATTTTGTGCGGTGCCCCACGCCCGCTGGCATGCGTGATGCTCAATAGAAACCATCTGCCCAAGCAGGGTTTTGGGTAGCGTGAATCCGGTCGCAAGGCCGGAAACAGAAAAAACTGGGGCCGGCGTTAAGGGGTTATCGCCGGCCCCTTCTGCTTTTCGGAAGAGAACCGCTCGTCGAGTCTCAGCTTGGAAAGAATGAAGGAAGCTCTGAAAAATACCGCCGAACCAAGGTGGAACTCAGGAAATCAGGAAGAAGCATCGCGGAGCGGCGCCTTCACCCGGCTATCGGGCCTTTTTCCTGAGTTCCTGATTTCCACATTTGGTTTGTTCAGCGCTTCGTGAACAAAATAGACCGAAACCGGACCGGGGAACTACTCCGGCATTTTGTTCATTCTGTCTAAAACCGGATCTCTCTCCCTCACGCTTTCTCGCGCAAGATCGCCAACACCTTCGGCTCATACTCCGACGGTTCTTCCGCGCCCACCTTCCGGTGCCGCACCTGACCGTCGCGATCAATAATGATGGTCGTAGGAATCGCTTCGACCGCACCGTAGGCGACTGAGGTCTTCTCATCGTCCATCACCAGCGGGTAATTGATACCCATCTTTGCGGCGAACGGCTTCACGACGTCGGGCCCACCCTGGTCGACTGACACGCCCACAATCACGAGCCCATCCTTGCCGTATTTCTTCGTCATCTCGATGTAGCCCGGGATTTCCATCCGGCACGGCCCGCACCACGTCGCCCAAAAATCGAGCACGACGACCTTCCCTTTCAGCTCGGCAAGCGTAACGGCTTTGCCGTTCATATCCTGGAGCTTAAATGCGGGCGCCGGTCCCAGCTTGGGGAGCTTGCTGATATCCGCGGCGGCGACCACTTTCGGCGTCGGTGGCTTGTCGTCTTTTTTCGGCGAGCACGCGACGGTGCCGGCCAGGAGCGCAACAAGGGCAAAAGCGGTAGACGGACGAACGAGGTTCATGGGTGAGAAAAGGGAGAGGCCAACAAGAAGGGAGGACGCTACGAGTGAGAGCGCCCCGGGCAAATTTTCTTCCCTGAATTCACCTTATTCGTCGCGCCCGCCGGCCTCGCGCATCTCAGGTAAATCCAGTCCGAGCGTCTCGATGAATTTCTTCATGGCCGGCGTCAGCACCCGGCCCTTGCGATGCAGGATCGCGAGGGGCCGCGTGAACTCCTTGCCCTTGAAATGCAGCACAGAGAGCGAGCCCTGCTTCGCCTCCTGCACCACCGTGGCTTGCGGCACGATCGCGATGCCGTGGTCGATTTCCACCGCGCGTTTCACCGTCTCGATGTTGTCGAATTCCATCACCGGCTCGATCTCCAGCTTGTGCTCGCGGAAGATGATATCGACCGCCTTGCGCGTGGGAATGTCGGGATCGAAACCGATGAATTTCTGGCCCGCGAGATCCTTCACCTCGATGTCCGTGCGCTTCGCCAATGCATGCTGGGGATGCGTGATGAGGACGAGGTGATCGGCGCGGAAAGGCAGCACTTCGATCTGCCGCTGCTTCACCGGAAAAGCCACCAAGCCGAAGTCCACCGAGTTGTGCAGGATGTCTTCATAAACGAGATTCGAGCGCCGGTATTCCACGCGCACGTTGACCGACGGGAAATCGTGCAGAAATTTTTTGATAAACGGCGGCAGCTCATGCAGTCCGATCGAATAGATGGTCGAAATCCGGATCGTGCCGCTGATGACCTTCTTCATCTCCTGCAGCTCCGAGAGCAGTTTCTCGTAGGTGTGCAGGATCTCCTTCGCCGCATCGTAAACTCGCTGACCCTCGCGCGTCAGTTGAAACTGTTTCTGGCTGCGATCGATCAGCAAGGTCTTGAAGTGGCGCTCCATCGCACGCGCTTGCTGGCTCACCGCCGATTGAGTGATGCCGTTTAGCTTTGCCGATTTCGAAAAGCTCTTGGTTTCGACCAAGTCAGCGAAGATTTTGAAATTCTCGATCTGCATGATTAGCTGGCGTTGTAGCTGTCAGACTAAAAAATCTCCCGTCGCCGTAAACAACGAAGTAGATTATCTAAACACCCACTCGCCTGTCATGTTGATCGCTTACGAGGAATTCGCCCGCCGTGCCGACGCCATCCGCGCGCAAATCGCCGCGGCGTGTGCCGCCGCGGGACGCGCCCCCAGCGAGGTGGAGCTCCTCGCCGTGACCAAAACCCACCCCGTCGCCGCCGCCGATTACGCCGCGCGCTTCGGCCTCCGCGCCGTCGGCGAAAATCGCGTGCAGGAGGCAATCGATAAGCGCGCCCAACGTTCGCCCGCCGCGCCCGACCTGTGCTGGGAGCTCATCGGGCACCTGCAATCCAACAAAGCTAAACTCGCCGCCCAGCACTTTGATCGGGTGCAAAGCGTGGATAGTGAAAAGCTCCTCAACCATCTCGATCGCGCCGCCGCCGAACTGGGCAAGACGCTCCCCATCCTGCTCCAGATCAATGCCGGTAACGACCCCGCGAAGTTCGGCGCCGACCTCACCGATGCGCCTCGCCTGCTCGACGCCGCGCTCGCGAAAAAAAATCTGCGCGTCGACGGCTTGATGACGATCGCCCCGCTGGGCGCGACCCCTGCCGAGACCGCGGTGCACGCCCAGCGCACGTTCGCCAACCTCCGCGTCTTGCGCGACGAACTTGCTGCGCGCACCGCTGCGCCCCTGCGCGAATTGTCGATGGGCATGACCGGCGACCTCGCGCTCGCGGTCGCTGCGGGCAGCACGATCGTGCGCGTCGGCACGGCACTTTTCGGCACGCGCGACGCGCCAATTCCCTCATAATCGCGCGCGCCGTCGCGATCGCGCGCGCGAGGCGCGGACGCATTTCCACGCACCTCGCGGGCAACGACACTTTTACGCGCGCCCGGTGGTTTCCCTATTGCGCCAGAGGGAAAAATTTCCTCCCTTTTGCGACGTGGAAATCGAATCTCTCGCCTCGGCGGAACGCGAAGCGTTGCTGGGGTTGCTCGACGATACCAGTCCGGCCGTGCGCCGCGCCCTCCTGCTTCACTTCAACAAACTCGGGCCTGCCGGCGCCCCGTTCTTGCAGGCCGTAGCGCGCGGCTCGAATCGCATCCTCGCCCGCCACGCCGTGTGGTTCCTGGATGAGCTGAAGTTCACCGATCCTGTCGCGGAATTTCGCGGCTTCATTCGCTCGCTCCACTACGAACTCGAGTCCGGCGCGCTTCTCCTCGCGCGCACGGTGTCACCGCGACTCGAAGCCGGCTCGTGTTGCGCGCAACTCGAGCAGATTGCCACGCGCTGTCGCGAACTGATCGTCGACCCATCGAGCGCGCGCGAGAAATGCCGCGTGATGAACCGTGTGCTGTTTCACGAGTGGGGTTTCCACGGCAACGTCGAGAACTACACCGATCCGCGTAACAGTTTTCTCGATCAAGTGCTGGAGCGCCGCACCGGTATTCCGCTCTCGCTCAGCATCGTCTATCTCCTCGTGGCCGAGCGGTTGAACATCGATCTGGAGCCCGTGGGTCTGCCGGGACACTTCATCGTCGGCTGTTTTTCGGACGACCTGCCCTTCTTCATCGATCCGTTCGACCGCGGCGTGTTTCGAGATGCCGACGAGATTTTCGATCTGCTTCGCGCGAACAACATCACGCCAAAAGCCAGCGACCTCGCCCCGACGCCGGTGCGCGAAGTGCTCTGCCGCAGTTGCCGCAATCTCGTGAACCACTACACCGCCGCCGGCGAGCTGGAGCACGCGAAGTTGTTTTCCCGGTTCGTCGACGAGTTCGAAGCGACTTACGAGAAGCACGCGAAGTCCTGACGATTGCAGAGCGCGGATCTCGGATTGCGGATTTGAAAAAGCGCCGGCCTTCCCGGCGCTTTTTTGTGTCCGAGCACCCCGCGGCCGGTTCGCACGGTTTGACAATCCAAAATCCGAAATCCGGAATCCGAAATCCCATGCTGCCCGAGCCCGTTCTCACTCTTCGCGACCTCGAGTCATGGGTTCGTCCGGGGACTTCCCTCGCTGTCCTCGGCCATCCGATCAAGCACTCGATCAGTCCGGCGATGCACAACGCCGCGCTCGCCGTGCTGGCCCGCGCCGACGCTCGCTTCGCCAACTGGAAATATTTTCGCTTCGAAGTTCACCCGGATGATCTGCCCCGCGCGCTCGAGCTGCTGCACGCGAAACGTTTCCGCGGCGTCAATCTCACGGTCCCGCACAAGATCATCGCCTTTGATCGCATCGCCGAAATCGACGCCGCGGCGCGCCCGGTCGGCGCGGTCAACACGCTGCTCTGGGGTGAGCGTGGTTGGCGCGGTTTCAACACCGACGGCTACGGTCTTGCGAGCGCCGTGCGCGCCAACCTCGCGCAAGAGCTTGGCGGCGCGCACGTGATTCTGCTCGGCGCCGGTGGGGCCGCGCGCGGTGCCGCCGTCGAATGCCTCCAGCGCGGCTGCGCGTCACTAGCGATCGCCAACCGCACCCGCGAAAACCTCGACGCCCTGCTCGCCACGCTCGCGCCGCTCGCCGGGCGGATTCCGGTCCGCGGCTTTGTCCCCGCGTCGCCTCCGGCGGATCTCCCGACAGGCGCACTCGTCATCAACGCCACGAGCGCAGGCCTGCGCGACACCGACCCGCTCCCGATTCATCTCGCGCAAATTCCGCGCCCGTCCGCGGTCTTCGACATGATCTACAATCCGCCGCGCACTCCGTTACTCGCCGCCGCGACCGCGCTCGGCCTCCCGGTGGCCAACGGTCTCGACATGCTCGTGCATCAAGGCGCCAAGGCACTCGAGATTTGGTCAGGCATTCCCGCCGCGCAAACCGCGCCCCACATGGCCTCGGCCGCGCACGCGGCTTTTCCCGCATAGCGAAACGGCGCGCGTTCGCTTGCGATCCGCAATTCGCGGGCCCGCGCCTCGCGCGCCTCGCATCGGCCCGGTCCCATCGTTGATGTTGCCGGGCGGAGCGAGGCGCTCCATTCACTCAACGGCCGATGGCTGACTTCGACTACGCCCCGTTTAACGCCGCCTTTCCGTGGTTTTTTCCGCTCGCAGCCTTCCTGGTCGGAGCGTGCGTGGGCAGTTTTCTCAACGTCGTCATCTATCGCGTGCCGAAGGAAGAATCGATCGTTACACCCGGCTCACACTGTGGCTGCGGCCAGCCGATCAAATGGCACGACAACATTCCCATGCTCTCGTGGCTCTTCCTGCGCGGTCGCGCGCGCTGCTGCGGCCGGGCCTTCTCCTTCCGCTATCCTTTCGTCGAGTTGCTGACCGCCGCGCTCTTCGTCGCGTGCTGGCTGACGTTTACTCCGCTCGTCGCGTTGTGCGGCTGGATTTTTCTGAGCTGTCTGATCGCGGCGACCTTCATCGACCTCGATCACATGATCATTCCCGATGTGTTCACGATCGGGCTCGGCGTGCTCGGCGTGCTCCTGTCGGCCTGCATCCCCGCTCTGCACGGGCAACACGGGGAAATTTTTTTCATCGATAGCCTTCGCGCCACGGTCCTGTCGCTGCAGGGTTTGCTGATCGGCTCGGGGGTCGTGCTGTGGATCGCGTTGATCGCAGAGACGGTGCTGAAGAAAGAGGCGATGGGTTTTGGCGACGTGAAATTCGTCGGCGCGATCGGCGCTTTCTGCGGCTGGCAAGGCGCCGTCTTCGCGGTCTTTGGCGGCGCGGTGGTCGGCACCGTGTGGTTCGCCGTCGCGTTCGCCTGGCAAAAAATCACGGGGAAAGCCGCCCCCGTCGCGCCACCCTCCGAAACTCCCGAGGGCGAACCCGCCGCGCTCGGCTTCGGGGCGCACGTGCCCTTCGGCCCGATGCTGGCGATCGCCGGCGCCCTCTATTTTCTGTTTTTCCGCGGCTGGGTCGGGGCGTGGTTCGACCAGGTCGGCATGATGTTCTGATCGCTCAGAAATAGGTTCGCATCAGCCGCCGCAACACCGGCCGCACCGCGCGCGCCAAGGTCGGGTTCGCATAACCCATCCACGTCACCGGCGTGGTCGTATCGAGCGGCACCCGCAGGGCCCGGCCATCCGGCGCCTCGACGAGACAGCCCGCCTCCTGTGCAATCAGTGCCGTGCAGACGTCATAGGGATGACAACAGAGCGTGGCGGCACTGAATCCAAGTTTCGCATACGCCGGCGGCCGGAGGTCGCCCAGCATTCGGTCATGGCCGACCATCAACTCATAAAACTGCCCGCCCGTGCTGATGTATTGATCGTCGAACACGAGCTGCCCGCCGTTCTTCCCCAGTATGCCGAGCTCCCGCCACAACTCCTCCTCCACCTGCGCAAGTAGAGTTTTGCCCTCGGGAAAAAACCGCGCCAACGACGCGAACCCGTGTTCGAAGTTCGTCGCGCGCGAGGGCCGCGGCTTCCAGCGCCGGCGCGTGCGTGCCCTAAGATCGAGCCGGTCCGCCACCACCCCGCCGCCCGCCACCGCGCTGAGCTGATCGGCAAAGCCATGCTTCGAGGTCGGAAATTCCGTCATCGCCGCCACGACGATGTCGCCCAGATGCGTGCGGGCCCCGCGCTGCGGCGCGAGCCCGGTGAGGATCCACGCCGAGCGCTTGTCATACATCACGCCCCGCGTGCCATCGATTGGATCGACGATCAATTTGAAGCGGGTGCGCGCAATTGGCGTGCCGCGCGGAATCGTCGCGGAGCCATCCTCAAGCCCCTCCATCACCAACTCCAGCGGCCACGCCCGCGGCCAGTGTTCTTCCAGCCACGCCACGATCGCTTCCTCCCCAAGCCGATCGACGTGATAAATCGTATCGGCCGCCGTCACCGCGGCGATGCGCGTAAACTTGCCCGCCTGTTTCGCCCCCGCCGCGATCAGCGTATCGCGAATGTAATCCTGCAGCGCGCAAAGCAGCCGGCGGGCGGTCGTAAGCTGGGCCCGTGTCATGGAAATATCACTACACCGCGATCAGCGCCGCGCCGTCGCCTGTTTGCGTGTGCAGAATATCAGGGCGCGCGCCAAATTTCTTCGCATACGCCGCCGCCACGCTCTGCGCCTGCGCGTCCCCAAACGCCCCCGAGGTCAGCGCCATCACCGCCCCGCCAAATCCTCCGCCCGTGAGCCGCGCCCCATGCACGTGGGCCGTCGCCGTCAGCTGATCGACGAGGAAGTCGAGCTCGGCCGTGCTGTTTTCGAAATACGCCTGCGAGCTGCGATGCGACGCCGTGAGCAATCGGCCCACCGCTGGCAGATCGCCGTCCTTCAGCGCCGTCACCGCCGCCGCCACGCGCTCGATCTCCTCGATGATATGGCGCGCACGCTGCGCCGCGACCGGCGCCAGCGCTCTCCCTGCGGCGCTCGTCAGCGCACCGGGCGGCGCGTCGACCAACCGTTCCACCCCCAGCGCCCGCGCCGCCTCCATGCATTCCCGGT
>JANPIT010001002.1:0-9721 GCA_031425115.1 Opitutaceae bacterium
GGGGATGGTGTTCTGCTCGAGATTCGGCGGGCAATGCGCACCCGCGCCCGGACCGATCGGCAAGTGCCACACGGTGCGCCCGCTCATGATCATGTGCCGCGAGGGCGTGCACACCGCGCCGCTGAACGAGCCCATGTGATAGGCACCGTCGAGCACCATGCCCTGCGCGGCGAGGCGATCGAGGTTCGGCGTGTGCAGTGGGGATTTCGGATTGTAGACCTTCAGGTCGAACGGCGACTGGTCGTCGACGAGGATAAACAGGAAGTTTGGCCGCCGCGGCTCGGCGGCAGCCGCAGCGGCTGAGAGGGGGAGAAGGAAAGAAAGAGCGACGAGGAAAAGGGAGTGGAAGGGGAGCATGAGAGGAGGGCGGGTGAGCGGAGGCGGGCGGACGGGAGAGTTGATAACGCGGGTTAGAACGAGCCTTTGAGGCCGACGGTCCAGAGCGAGCCGAAGTCCTGGCGGCTGCGGAACTGGGCATGGGCGGGAGTGGCGGGGCCGGTGATTTCCACGTCCTCGGTGGCGTCGAGGACGTTGCGCAAGTTGGCGAAAAGCGCGAGGCCGCGTCGGATGAAGAACTCGCCCTGGAGGTCGAGGTTCAGCTTTTTGCCCAGCCACGTGTAGCTCTGGGGATCAGAGGCCAGACCCGTGCCGTCGCGCTGGCGGCCGCGATAGTTCCAGTTGGCGCGGACGTTGAATTTCTGCCGCGTCAGACTCACGCCCCAGCTGTAGACGCGCGGGACGTAGCCCGCGAAATTCTCCGCCGCCTCGCCGGTCACGCGCTGGGCGCTGACGTTCGCGAAGACCTGCACGCCGCGCGCCCAATGCGGGAGCCGCGTCAGCGCCTGCTTGTAGCTGAAATCGACGCCGCTGGTTTTCACCGTGCCGGGGATGTTGCGCTGGGTCGCGACATCGTAGCCGCCGTAGACGGAAGGATCGATGCCGTAGAGTTCGAAGAAGTCCGCCGGAGCGCGGAACGTCACCGCCTCGAAGAAATTTTCGTAGTTGCGCAGGAAACCACCGACCGAGATCTGGCCTACGCCTTGGAAATAATACTCGAGGCGCGCGTTCACGGTGCGGGCGGACCAGGCCTTGATGCCAGCGTTGCTGACGACGATGCGGTTACTGTTGCTGGCGGGGCTTTCGGTATCGGGCAGCGTGACGCCGCTGGCATATTGATTGAGATTGGGGCGGCCGACGGACTGGTAAACCGCCGCGCGGGCGATGAGATTTTCGCGCACATTGTAGCTGGCGTTGAGACTCGGAAAAAAGCGCAGGTATTCCTTCTCGGTGTGGGCGCGGCGCTCGAGGAAGGTGACGCGCGAGACGGCGAGGGCGTCGGCCGTGGGGTGGATCAGCGCGGGCTGCACCCCGGCGAGCGCCGGATTGCTGTCGATGACGCGGCCGGAAGCGTCGCGTTGGAAATTACGGGTCGGGTCGTTGAGCGGACCGTCGGCGGAGACATTGGTCTGCTCGGCGCGGACGCCGCCGATGATTTTCAGGCGGCGCTGGAGCAGTTCGACGTCGCCGCGGAGGTAGACGGAGGAAACCGTTTCCGCAGCAAACTTGGAGGCCGAGACGATGGAGCGATATTCGCTGTTCGCATTGGGGACAAAGTGCGTGGGATTGGCGCGGTAGGAATCGAGCACGGCTTCGTTGCTGAGCCACTCGATGCGCGGAAAGCCGAAGGGTGCGACACGCGTGGCGGCGCCGGCGTCGAGGAAAGGCAGCGCCGCGTCGTCGCCGCCGGCGAGCGTCGTGCTCGGGCGGCCGTCGCGGCCGACATATGAGTAGGACGACGTGAAACCCTGCAAGTCGCGCTCGGCGCGGCGGACGTCGAGGCCCGTCCGGAGCGTGACGGGCACGCGCCAGTCGAAGGCGCGGCGGACGCGCGCGAAGGCGGTGCGCTGCACGTCGCTGTTATGCTGCTCGCTGCCGGTGGTGGAAATGAGCGCGTAGTTGGAAAGTTTATACGGATCGACGGGCGTGGCGGCGGCGCTTTCAGTGACGGTGATGGTGTTCGGACGGAGATAGAAAATGTCGGCGAAGGAGACGGTCACCCCGGTGCGCTGGGCGGTCACGTTGTTGAAGAGGCCGCGGTCCATGTTGCGGAGCGTGTGGGTGGCGCGGGAGTAGCCGAGGCCGACCTCGCCCTGCCAGAGCGGGCCGGTGTGGCGCCACGTGAGCGTGGGCATGACGGTGCGGTTGTCGCGGGTCTGGCCGACGTTCGCGAGCACGAGCGTGCCGGAGCCGGTGCGGCCGCGCGTGGAGAACGGCGTGAAGGCGCCGGCATCGGTCGCGCCGACATTGAAGGTGAGCGTGCGGCTCATGTTGGCGAAGCCCGTCGTGCTGAACTGAAACGAGAAAGTGAGCCGGTCCGAGGGCCCGAGCCGGGCGTCGAGCGTAGTGCTGAAAGAATTACGCGTGCTGTCCTTCGTGTTGTCGCGCACCGCGGTGGCCGAGAGATACGGCCGGTCCGGGGTCGTGTGGGGGAACGTGGTGCCGTTGGTGTCGGCGCTCGCGCCGCGCCAGGTGTTTTGGATGAAGTCCTGGTTGAGGTAGTTGGTTGAAGTGCCGGCGGAGATCGTGAATCCGAAATTCTTGTTCACCGGCCTGAGGTAGGTGAAATCGAAACCGGGATGGACCTTGCGGGTGTAGGCGCGCTGCGGACCCGGGGTCTTGTGGAAGTGGCGCGCGTTGTCGCGCATGAGGAGATAGAGGTTCCAGTCCACGACGGGCTTCGCGCGCTCGAACGAACTGCGCGGGACCATGTTCACGGAGCCGGCGAGGGCGGAACCCGGGCTCTCGGGCGTGGGCGAAAACACGACCTCGACGCGCGCGAGGTTGTTAATCGAGAGCATGTCCATCGAGACGTTGCGGGCGGTGCCGCCGCCGGGATTGGCCGAGGCGACGCTGAAGCCGTCGATGGTGACGGGCACATAATCGGGCGACACGCCGTTGAGCGAGACGCCGCGGGCAAAGCCGCCGACGTTGTCCACCGAGACGCCGGGCATGAACTTGATGAACTCGGCGACATTGCCCTCGGGCACAAAGCCCAGTTCGTCGGTGGCGACGACGTTGCGGAGATTCGGCGCGAAGCGCTGCTCGTTGATGGCGATGGCGGCGCCGCTCATTTCCTTCGAGGTGGCGACGGTGAAGGCGTCGAGTTGCACGACCTCGCCGCGGGTGTTGGGCGGCGCGGCGGCGCCGAGCGTGACGTTGAACTGGGTCGTCTGCGCGGCGGTGACCGCGATGGATTCGGTCTGCGGAGGAAAGCCGGTGTAGAAAAATTTCACGCGCGCGATGCCGGCGGGGACGGCGGGAAAATAATAGGTGCCGTCAGCATCGGTGAGTGTTTCCTGGGCGGTGTTTTCCACGGTGACGCGGACGCGCTCGAGGTAGTTGTTGCTCGCAGCACTGAACACGCGGCCCTCGATGGCGCCGGTGGGTGAGGCAGCGTCGGCTCCCGGCAGGGCGGGAGCGAAAGCCAGCGCGAGGGCGAGCCAGGCGCCGAGCGAGGCAATGGGGCTTTTCTGTTTCATGGGGTTAAACGGGGAAAGCGGACGGGGGAGCAGGAGCGGCGGTCTCGAGGGCCGATCGGTTGGGAACGCGGAGGGAGCCCTCCACGAAATATCCCGACGACAATCCGTCACGGCGCAAGAGTGTCAAAGCAGGTTCTGGACGCGAAGCGGCGCGGTCGAGCGGTGGTTCAGCGGACCGGGCTGATGCAGGACGGATCGGCCGTGGTGGGCAGGGTGGCTTTCCAATCGAGTGCGCGCTGCTTGAGACGCGCGACGATGTCGGGGTTGGCCTGCGCGAGGTCGGTGGACTCGGCGCGGTCGGCGCCGGGCTTGTAGAGTTCCACGCGGCGGCTGTCGTAGGTCATGATGAGCTTCCACTCGCCTTCGCGCACGGCGAGGTTGGGCCAAAAATCGTCGGCTTTGCTGCCGGTGCGCCAGTCCCAGAAGATCGGGCGCGTCCGTTTGATGGCTTCGCCTTTGAGGGCCACGATTAGATTTTCGCCGTCGCCCCGGTAGCTTGCCGGCAACGTGATGGCGGCGGCGGCACACAGGGTGGGAAGCAGGTCCACCGCGGTGAAGACGGTCGTGTCGTTCGTTACGCCGGCCGGTGTATGGCCGGGCCAACGAACGATGAAGGGCACGCGCACGCCGCCTTCGAAGAGGCTGCGTTTGCGTCCGCGCAAGCCGCCCGTTTCGCCGACGCTGTAGTAGCCGCCGTATCCGGGCGTGTCGGTGGTGTTGTCCTTCTTGGTGCGGCCCTCGCCCGTTTTCGCGGTGTTCTCCGGGCCGTTGTCGCTGGAGAACATGACGAGCGTGTTGTCCTCCACGCCGGATTCCTTGAGGGCATCGAGGATCCGGCCCACGGCGTTGTCGCCGTCGGTGATCACGGCGGCGTAAACCTGCTGCTGTTTATCGAGGTGTTTCCAACGTTCCATCGACGCATCCGTGGGCACATGCGGCAGGTGGCTTTCGTGGAGCCATACATTGATGAAAAACGGTTTGCCGGCGTTCGCCTTGATGAACGCGGCCGCATCCTTTCCCGCCGCGCGCAGATCGGCGGACGGCCATTCGGCTCCACCGTTGAAGACGCTGGCCTCGTCGTATCCGTAAGCAGCCGGTTTCGGCGCGCCCTGCGTCTCGCGGTTCGTGAGGTGCCATTTGCCGAAATGCGCGGTGCGGTAGCCGGCTGATTTGAGGAAGCGGGGCAACATCGGTGCTTTCGGGTCGAGCCAGTCGGGCATGCCGCGCTGGGCATTCGATGCCGGGGTGGCGAAGTGCCCGTGGATGCTAAAGCGCGCCGGAAACATCCCGGTCATCACGGCCGTGCGGCTCGGGGAGCAGACGGGATTGAGAACATTGAACTGGTGAAAGTCGGTGCCCTCGCGCGCGAGCCGGTCGATGTGCGGCGTTTTGACATAGGGATGGCCATGAGCGGAGAGATCGCCCCAGCCCCAGTCATCGGCGAAGATGAAGATGATGTTCGGTTTTCGCGCGTCGGCGGCACGAAGCGAACCAAACAGAGCGAGGATCGCGAGGGTGAGGAGGGCGAGTGAAGGTTTCATGGTGCGTCACTCTGCCTGCTTCTTTTTCCTCTTGGCGGCTTTCTCTTCTCCTCGATCGTTGGACTTCCACCAGTCCGGGCCTTCGGCTTCGATCTCGGTGTTGAGTTTGATGAGGGCCGTTTTCATCTCGGCAAACTTCGCCGGTTGGGCCGCGCTGAGTTCGGTCTTCTCCTGTGAATCGGTTTTGAGATTGTAGAGCTCAAACTGCGTGAGTTTTTCGTCGGCGAGAATCTTCCAGTCGCCGATTCGCATGGCCATCTTCAGCGGTCCCGGCGCGATGACGCAGCGCCAGTAAAGGGGGCGTGAACGCTCGACCTCCCGGCCTTTGATCGCGGCTAGAAAATTGCCGCCGTCCAACACCCGGTCGGTCGGCAATTGCGCTCCGGCGATCCCGACGGCCGTGACGAAAATGTCCGAGCCGATCACCGGCACATCGCTCGTCGTTCCAGGTTGAGTCACCCCCGGCCAGCGCCCGATGCCGGGAACGCGGATGCCTCCTTCGTAAACAGCTCGCTTGCGCGCACGCAGGCCGCCGGTCGAACCGCGGCCGGGTGAATTGATGCCGTCACCTTCGGGGCCGTTGTCGGAGGTGAAGATCACCACCGTGTTGTCGGTCAGTTTCAGTTCGTCCAGTGTCCGCATGAGCCGGCCGAACGCGTGATCGAGTTGGGTGACGTTGGCGTGATGCTCGCGCTGCACATCGTCGGTCAGGTCAGGATACTTGGCTTTGAACTCGGGCGAAGACTTGATCGGGTAGTGCGGTTCGTGAGTCCACACCGACAACAAGAACGGCTTTGAATTGTCGCGATGCTGCTTCAGCCAGGCGGTGGCCTCATCGACGATTAGCGGCGCGGAATACCCTTCGAGCTTGCCGACCGGTTGGCCGTTGCGGACGAAGTTGCTGGGATTCTCGTGACTGGGAGCTGCGTTGTTCTGGGTCGCCAGCCACCAGTCGTAGCCGTGATCGTTCGGCTGCGGCTGAGTCGGCTGGTTGAAGTGGCCGTTGAGGTGCCACTTACCGACATGAGCCGTCGTATAGCCGCTCGCCTTGAGCAACTTTGGCAGCGCAATCTCGCTGGTCCGCAGATGAATCTCGCGGCCTTCGGGAATCCAGGTGAAGACGCCATTTCGATACGGCGTGCGGCCCGTGAGGATCGCCGACCGCGACGGACTGCACACGGCACTCGCAGCATAATATTGAGTGAATCGCGTTCCCTGCTTCGCGAACGCATCGAGATTCGGCGTCTGAATGATCGGATGGCCGTAACAACCCAGATCGCCATAGCCCAGATCGTCGGCCAAAAAGATGACGATGTTGGGCTTTTGTTTCGGCGCTGCTTCAGCGGCGTGCAGCGAGCCGAGGAGGGAGAGAAACAGGGTCGTGATGAGGGTCAGGGTGGGTTTCATGGATCGTTCGGTTGACCGTATAGATTTTGGTTTTCGGGAGCCCGATCAAAACGTGCCCTTGAGCCCGATGGTCCAGAGCGAGCCGAAGTTGAGGCGCGTGCGGAACTGCGCGTGCGCGGGCGTGCTTGGGCCGTGAATCTCGGCGTCCTCAGGGGCATCGTTGATATTGCGCAGATTGGTGAAGAGCGCGAGGCGCCGCGTGAGCGAGTATTCGCCGGAGACGTCGAAAACCTGCACGCCCCTCGCCCACGCTGGTCAGACGCATCTTGCCGGGGAGATTCTCCTGCGTGGTGACGTCGAACTTGTCGTAGAGCGCGCAGGATGCCGCGGTGGCGGATCCACCGTTCATGAGCGACGCGATGTATCGCGCCGTCCTAGCGCGCGGCTTCCTGAGTCAGTTCCCCCGCCCGAGGCGCAGGCAGAGTCACGGCAGCGGTCGCCGCCCACTCGACTCCACGGGCAAACGTGGCTCGGAAGCCGGGCCCTTGCAGAGCATCGGGGCCATGACCAAGCGTGGTGTGGAAAACGCGGCCCCGGCCGAAGGGGATGGTCATGAGGACCGGTTCGTCGCGTTTTGTCTTTTCCGAATAAGCGGAGGCAAGCACCGTCATGCTCTCCGCCGGTCCGCGCAGACTGTCGTAGAGTTCGTCTTTGGCATGCCTCCACTTCGGCGGCAGGCCCCGCACGATCGGATGTTCGGGCGTGCGCGTCGCCACGAGAAATTCGTGTTGCGGGCCGTGGCTGCCACCGGCGCCGGGGCCGAAGCTTTTCACCCACTGGCCATTTTCAAAACGCAGATACGGTCCCGCCGCTTCGTTGCGCCCGCCCCAGCCGCCGAGGCCGATCATCGCGTTATATTCCGCCCAGTCGGGAAACGCATTGTTGGCCGCGTGGAAGGAGACAAAGCCGCCGCCTGCGCGGACGAACTCCACGAAGGCGGAGCGCACCTCGTCGGGCCAGCGCTCGCCGTTGTAGTTGGAGACGACGACGGCATAGTCGGAAAACTTCGGCCGCCACTGCGCCCACTGGGCGGGAGATTTCAATTTGTGCTCGGCCTCGGTGGCGGCGAATTTTTTCACGTTATCCTGGTGCGCGCTTTTCTGCGCAGGCGTGGCCTCCTTTGGCATCTTTGGGGCGTTGGGTTTTGCGGCGGGTGAAGTCGAGACATCGACCGTGAACCGTCCCGTGTCCTCAAGGATGCGCTTCAGCATCGGCGTGGTGGTGGCCCACTGATGGTTGTTTTGACCGTCGACGATGAGGACTTTGATTTTGTCGGCGGCCGCGCGGGTGGACGGCGCGAGGGCGACAACGAAGGCGATGATACTGAGGAGGAGGCGCATGGTGAGAAAGGGTGGAGGAGTTGAGGCGATGGAAAACGCGGTTTAATCGCGAGGGACGGGACGCAGTGGGGCTGAGACCTTCAAGCCGGAGGCCGTCACGATGCCGTGGCCGGCTGCGATCGCGACGGTGGGCAGCTCGGGGGAACCTACGGAAAATGCAAACGCGGCGAACGTCTCGTCGAGCGCGGCGAGCTCGAATTCGCGCTCCTCGCCGGTGAAAAACACGACATCGAGCCACTTGGCCTTGTCGTCGCTGCCAGCGGAAATCGTGGCGTCCCGGCCATCGAAACGGGCGCGCGCAAAGGCGATCGCGATTTTCAGGCCGGGAGTGGAAATCACGCTGGCGAGACCGGGGGTGATGCTGGCGCCGTTGGCGGCAGGGCCGCCGATCTCGAAACGCAGTCGCAGATCGCGCGCACGGATTTTGCCGTCCTTCACCTTATCCAGGGAGATGTGGGTGTCGCCGCCGTTCGTGATGAGGTGAACGGTGCCGAGGGCGAGGCCCGCGCGCTGGGCGCCGGTGAAGATGGCGGAGGAGAAGTCGTAGTTGTTTTTAAGGAAACGAAGCTGCACGTAGCCGGGTTGGGCGGCGGTGCCAAAGTGCAGGAGAAGCGGGCGACGCTGGTTCCACAGGTCGCCGCGGTTGATCGAGCCGAGGGCGAAGTTGGGGTGCAGGTAGGTCGTCCCAACCGTGTTGGTGCGCTTGATGAAGGTCTGCGTAACGGTCCGCGGTTCGGTCAGCCGCGTGAATCTCGCCTCGAGGTCGGGCGGGCACATGACGGGCAGCCGTAGTTCCTCGCGATCGGGTTGGTCGGCGCCGAGGTTTACGCGGCCGCCCGTGGCGCGTTGGATCAGCGCGAGGGCGCTCGGGCGGTTGAGGGAGGAATAGGCGCGGCTGTGCGGGCCCGCCCACTGCTGCGTCGGAACGTGGAAGTGTGATGCGATTTCTTCCCACGCGCGGCGCACCAGCGCGTCGATCATCGGCACGGCGGCGGCAGACTGGACGTGGGCCTTGAGGCGCGACAGTTCGGCCAGCGCGACGATGGTATAGGTGGGGCTGTTGTATTCCTCGAACGCGCCGTTGGCGGTGGTGTGGTCGTAAAAGCGGGTGAGCCGCTCGAGGCCGTAGGTTTTGAACTCGGCGAGATCGTAAAGCTCGCCCCCGACGAGCGTCACGTAGGCGCCCATGATGGCGATGTTGGTGTAGCCCGGCCCGACGTTGCGCTTTTTAATTGCGCGACAGGTGTGGAGGATCGCGGCGTCGACGTCGCGCGCGAGATCGGCAGGGAGGCGGGCGCGGTGGTCGCGAGCGATTTGGAGGAGCGAAACGCCATTGAAATCCGCCCAGTTGAAATCGGGCGGACTCATCTTCGCCAGCGGCTCTTCGAGAAACCACGACCAGATGCCGTAAGTCCTGCTCGCGGGATCGGAATCCTGGAGCGCGACCATGCGGCGGACGATGGCGACAGCGCGCTCGAGATCGGCGGGGCGACCGGTGTCGAGGAGTCCGACGGCGTAACCGAGCGAGTCGCGCGTCGGATGCACGAAGCCGACGGTGAGCGCCGTGTGATAGCCGGGCGAAGAGAACGGCCGGCGCAGCATCTGCTCGACGGGATCATATTGGGCGTTTTGCGGTGCGAGCGCGCGGTCGAGGCGGGCGAGTTGTGCCGGACTCGGCGGGGACCACGCGGCGCAGAGACGACAAGCGAGGGCGGCGAAGCAGCAGGCGAGAATGCGGAATTTCACGGCGGGAAAAGGTAAGCGTCTCGGCGATCCATGCGGGGGCGGTCGGGGCTTCGTTTTATCCGTGGCGGTCGGGTGAACTATCTAAGCCGGAGCGATTCAGTCCGAAGGTGGGTCGTGCGCTCCGCGCGCGGCCGTTTCGAGTGGCGGA
>JANPIT010001003.1:0-1818 GCA_031425115.1 Opitutaceae bacterium
GCGGGGCGCGGCTCGGGCAGCTCCTGCATGACCATGGCGGAGGGCAGGCTGCGCTGGAGCGCAAGATGCGTTTCGTGCAGTTGCGCGCGTTTGGCAATGAGGTCGCGTGTGCTATCGTCGGCGGCGAGTAGTGCCTCGCGAAGGATCGATTGATCGCGTGCCGCGAGCGGAGTCGTGCCGGACTCAACCGCCGCGAGAGCACGGGGCAGGGCACGCGCGGCGAAGAGCGTGCGTAACAGCTCCGTGGGGACGATGCGCGGGTAACTCCGGACGTCCTCGAGTTCGCCTTGCCAGCGGGCGGCGTCGGGGGAGTTGTCGGTGCCGACGAGAAACTCGCGCTTCGGAGGATCGCCAAAAAGATCGTCGTAACGCGTCTCCGTCGCGAGCTCGACGCCATCGACGTAGAGTCGCACATCGGCGGCTTTGCGGCCGCCGGTGTAGGTGAGGGCGATGTGGCGCCATTCGTCGGGGCGGAGGGCGGCACCGACCGTGCGCACGATCACCGAGTAGACGGGATAGCGGTCGCAGATCCGCAGCTCGAGTTCGCCGTCGATCAGGCGCAGCTCGCGGCCTTTGCCGTAAGCCGCGTCGACGGGTGAACCGACGTAATTAATGCCGGATACGAGGGCGACATCGCGCGGGTTTGAGGCGTCGGGCCGGAGCCAGAGGGCGAGGGTGAGGCCTTCCTTGCCGCTGAAATCGAGTTTGGCCGCGGGGATTTTGCGCGTGGCGGGAGACGGAACGGTCGCGGTCGCGGACTCCGCGGCGGCGGCCTGAGGCGAAGCGGCCGTTTTATCATTTTCGTTCTGCAGCGGCACGTCGGACTTATCCGCGTCGACGGCTTTGCGAGCGGCCGCCGCGACCGATTCAACCTTCGCCTTGTCCTCATTGCGCCAGGTCCAGTTCGCGCGCACGGGGGCGAGTTGCGCATCGAGGGCGTCGATCTCCTTCGTCTGAGACGCCAGGGTTGCCTGCTGCTCGCGCGTCGGCGCAGGCATCATCGGCACGGCGTTGGCGGTGCGGCCGTCTTCTCCGTGTTCGGGCACGTTGTTGAAAAACGCGAAGAGCTGATAGTAGTCGCGCTGCGTGACGGCGTCGAATTTGTGGTCGTGGCAGCGCGCGCATTCCATCGTGAGGCCGAGCCACGCGGTGCTGACGGTGCGGACGCGGTCGGCCACGTATTCGACGCGGTATTCCTCGTCGATGATGCCGCCCTCGCTGTTGATGACGTGATTGCGGTTGAAGCCCGTGGCAATGCGCTGCTCGAGCGTCGGAGCGGGCAGGAGGTCGCCCGCGAGTTGTTCGGTGATGAACTGGTCGTAGGGCTTGTTGGCGTTGAACGCGTCGATCACCCAGTCGCGCCAACGCCACATGCTGCGACTCGAGTCGTTGTTGAAGCCATGCGTGTCGGCGTAGCGCGCGGCGTCGAGCCAATCGAGGGCGAGGCGCTCGCCGAAATGCGCCGAGGCGAGCAAGCGGTCGACGGCTGCGGCGTAGGCGGATTCGCCGCGGGTTTTCGCTTCGGCCTCGAAGCGATCGAGCTCGGCGGGCGTCGGCGGCAGGCCGGTGAGATCGAAGCTCGCGCGGCGTAGCCAGGTGGCGGGCGGCGCTGCGGGGGAGGGCGTAAGGTTTTCGCGCTCCAGGCGCGCGAGGACGAAGCGGTCGATCGCGTTGCGGATTGGGGATTGCGGACTGCGGATTTCCGGGGGGACGGGGCGGCGCGGGGGGATGAACGCCCAGTGCGGCGCATACTCGGCGCCTTCGGTGATCCAGCGTTGGAGCAACGCGGTTTGCTCCGGCGTGACGCGCTTGTGCGTG
>JANPIT010001004.1:0-1783 GCA_031425115.1 Opitutaceae bacterium
AGGCGGAGCCGGCTTTTGCTTCGACCGTCTCATTGGATTATCTGCTCCGCACAGAATGATATCAACGTTGAGAGCTTCCGTGGCCGTTTGCGTAGCGTCCGCCCTGTTGGGTGGCTGCGCTTATGGCCCGCCGCCCGACCTCCGCACGGGCGCAGGCTTCGACGGTCCCGCGCGCCACAACGTCGTCGCGACGGGCAAAGCTCCCACGTCCGCTGATCGTCGCGCGATCGCCGTGGCGGAACGGGATCGCGTGCTGACCGACTACCGGCTCGGGGTGAGTGCCCTCCGCGCGGGCGAGTTCGACGAGGCGAAGCTGAAATTCGATGACGCCATCGTGCGCATCGGCGGCATCATCACCAACGACGCCGAAGCGGCACGGGCGCGGGGGTTATTCACCGCCGAGAGCAACAAGCCCTTCATCGGCGAGCCTTACGAGCGGGTGATGGCCTATTATTACCGCGGCATTCTTTATTGGCGCGATGGGCAGCCGGACAATGCCCGCGCGTGTTTCCGCTCCGGCCAAATCATCGACAGCGATCCCGCGCAGAAGAACTACGACGCAGACTACGTGTTGTTGGATTATCTCGACGGCTTTGCGTCCGCGAAATTGCAGGCGGACGGCAGCGAGGCCTTCGGGCGCGCTCAAGCGCACGCGGGCGAGCGGATCGCGCTACCACCCTACAACCCGGCCGCCAACGTCCTGATTTTTGCCGAATACGGCTACGGCCCGCGCAAAGTGGCGGCCGGCGAACACGGCGAGATGCTGCGCTTTCAAGCCGATGACTCGCCCAGCCGCGCCGCCCGACTCGTCCTCGATGGTGGGCGAAAAATCATCCCGTTGCCGGCCTACGATGATCTCGGCTACCAAGCCACCACGCGCGGCGGGCGGGTGATGGACCATATTCTCGGCAACAAGGCGTCTTTTAAAACCAGCACCGCGGTCGCGGGCGACGCCGCTTTCGCCGGCGCCATCATTGCCAATGATCAGGCCCGTCGCCGCGAGCGGAGGGGTAAAGATGGTGACGACGCGAATCTCGCGGCGGTCGGCCTCGGCCTCCTCGGGATCATCGGCAAGGTCGCGTCGGCCGCGACTCAGACTCAGGCCGACACCCGGCAATGGAACAACCTGCCGCAGCGCCTGAGTTTTGCCGCGTTGAAACTCCCCCCGGGCGAACACGCGGGGCGCATCGAGTTCCTCGATCGCGAGGGCAACGTGCTCGAATCCCGCACGCAGGAGGTCCGGTTTGCCGTCACGGCGGACGACCGTGACTCCGTTGTTTTTTTGAGCGAACTTAAGCGCTGACTCGCAGTCACACCGCACCACCTGACCCGTATCGTATTATGAACACCAAGATCGCCCTGAGCCCGTTGCGTGGGCCAGTCACCCTCCTGATTGCCGCTGCCGCGCTCGCTCTGACCGCAGGTTGCGTCTCGCAACCCGGCCCATTTGCCGCCCTGGACACCACGAAGTTCACGCTCGAGAACACCGACCGTTTCGTGCTGCTCGATCAGCCCGCACAAAATTCCGTGACGTGCACCGGCCTGCAGGAACGCCCGCTCGCGGACGGCCGGCTTGAGGTGGTCGCCAACGTGAAGAATCGCGAGGCCCGCCGGATCCAGGTCCAAATCAACTGCGTGTTCAAAGACGACCAGGGTTTCTCGACCGGCGACGAAACGCCCTGGCAGACGTTGATCCTTTCCGAAAATTCCACCGAGGCCGTGCGCTTCACCGCGATGAACGTGCAGGCGAAAAAATACACCGTCCGCGTCCGCCAGGCGCGGT
>JANPIT010001005.1:0-14303 GCA_031425115.1 Opitutaceae bacterium
CCTTGCTGAGGGACTCGTGACAACGGCGCATCCTGAGGGGCGGTAGAGATGCCCCCCATGTTGGGATGCAGTTCGAAATGCACAGTTGCCCCGCCGACATTAACCGCGTGGTCTCGCATAAAATCAGTGGCAAAGACCGAACCGCTCGATAGGCAGCCGGCTAAAGCTGCAACAAGTAGAGGTTTCATGCACATTTCAATCAGGGACCGCCGGGATAGTAAACACTCCAAGGATATTTCGCTGCCCCGTTGGGCACCGAGTGCTGGGACTCCGTCCGCGACCCAAAGAGATCACGGACGCTCAAGATCGCCGGGATGACCTGCGTCACACTCGCGTTCATGCCAACCACCGATGCGACAATGTCGTGCGGACTGTAAGCGTGCCCGCCAAAAGTGGCGCCGATGGATCGACTTACGGCTCTTGCATATTGAGAGTTACTGGCGGCGGCGTGATACATAACCGTCAGCCCGGTCGCATCCACCCCTTTTGCCTGCAGGATACGCAGCGACTGCGTTAAAATCGCTCCGCCCTGGCTGTGGCCGATCACTGTAGGCTTCAAACCGCGAGCCAAGGCGTCACCCAGTTTAGCCGCGAACACGCGGGCCGGATGACTCGAGAATCCAAGAATATCCAAGCCTGTCTCCAAAATGTCACTCCCACCGCCGTGGCTCGGATTGTTCATCAGGGTATACTGCTTGATCCCAGAGAACCTTCTATCCAAGTGTTCCTGAGCGAGGGAGATGTGGTCAGCCAGCGATCCGATGATGCCGTTCACGTAGACGTATTTTGTATCGATACGATCCGTGAGATAGGTGTCCCACTGGCGGGTGACCTCGTTAAACTGCCGGAGGTAGAATTGCGCGCGACCACGACCTTCGCATTCCGGATCCACCCATTCCTTACTAGAGGCGTCCACCATAGACTCTTTTTCCGCTTCCATCTTAACGATTGGCTTGGCTCCACCATTTATGACAGCATCAGCAAATTGGTAGGCGGTGTTGGCGACCAGTCGGCCGGCTAAGAAGTTACCGAGGTTATTCAGGAATTTTCCCTGAGAAAACTGCTGATACAGGCCATAGTAGCTGGCAGCCAATTGCGCATAACCTCCCAATTTTCCACCGCTGGCCAGAGCCATTACTGCGCCCTTGACCCCACCGTAGCGCGCGCCAACTGCTGTGTTATACATTAGAGCTAACGCAGGCCCATACACCGGGATGACCGAAATCACAGCGGAGATGATCGTGTGCCGGAACTTGCTCCAAAACTTGGAAAGGAATGACTTCTGCCCGAGATAATCATACCGGTTGGCGCCATCATTGCCGCAGAAGCCATACAAGTTTAACCCACCCTCTTCCTCGATCGGGTCCCGCCCCAAGAAACGCCCTTCCCGCGCGCTGTAATAGCGGAACCCATAGTAAACTAACTCTGATTCGTCATCCTGCCACTTGCTGGAGAAGCGGAACGGGTTTGCCAGCGCATAGGAGCCGACGGTCCGTTGAAGTTCCCCAAAAGGCGAATACTCGTAGCTCGCCTCCAAGGTCCCGCTGGGCGATTCCGCATTGAACAGGGCCACCACGTTCCCGTTGCCGTCGAATGCTGGCAGCAGCGTCTTGTTCTGCTCGAAATCATGCACCTGCAGCAAGGCGCCAACGCCGCCAGAAGCTGTCAGGCTACCGTGCAGATCCAGACCCCACGCAAAGGAACGCTTCAGCGTCCCGCTCCCGTCGATCTCTGCGATCACGTTCCAGCCATCGTAAATGAACCGGCGCTCACTGATGAGCGTGCCGGACGGCCGGTTCCGAACCTCCTTTTTGACGCGTCGATTCTGATAGTCGTAGCGAAACTCCAGCGTGAGATTCGGGCGCCCTGAATTGGCGGCCTCGTCGGTCGCCTCCATCCGAATCAGCCGGTTCTCTGCATCCCACGAATACGTCCAGAGCCCGTCCGTCTTTAGATTACCGTCTTCATCATAGGTAAAGTTTTGTGCCACTCGCGGCAAAAATGCGGCCTTGCTCTCAGTCCGGAACAGGTCCGTTCCGCCCGCGCCTGCGCCCGACAAGACGGAATACGCCGTCACGTTCCCCGCGAATGGCCTGGTGAGATTGTCCACCACCAAGTTGTGCCCCCAGTATGGGCTGCCCGCGGGTCGGCCCGCCAAGCCCTGCCCACCGGAGGGCGTCGGCGTCGGACCGGAAACCGCGACCCGTGCGAGGGCATGGGCCGTGCCCTGCACGGCGAGCGTATTGTTCTCGCGCGCGCTATACTGGTTCTTGTCATTGACAGTATAGTCGTCGCGCAGGGCCGGGTCGCCGCTGGAGTTGGAACTCTTCCGGTTGCCAATCGCGTCGTATTCGTAGTCGTGCAGACGCGCCGAGAGCGGGCTTGCCGTGCTCGCCGCGTCGATTCCTGCGTAAGAGCGAGCCGAAGTGATTTCGCCACGCGTATTGTAGCTGAATCGCTGATGAGTAGCTCCGATGTCGGCGAAGGCGTCGCCCGTCTGCACCGAACTCTCCCGGCGGCGCACGTTATCGTAAACGTAGTCAAAACGCGTGCGAGACATCCCGCTCCACCGCGTATCGATTGAGGCGAGCACGTCTCGATTCGCCTCGAAGCTGCGTGTTACATGGAACGCGTGTCCGACGGCCGAGAGTGTCTTAACTAATGTCGACGCCTGCCCACCGGGCGTGAGCTCGTAGCCATAGACGAAGGTGCGCACGCCAGCACCGCTCGTCCGCTTCGCCACGATACCAGCAAAGCGACCCACGGCGCTCCCCCCGAACGTCTGCTCAATTTCGTAAGACGACGCGGTCGGGTTCACCCCGAGACGGAAGCCACCGCTGCGGCCCTTGACCGCGTTGATCGTGTGGCCGGAAAAATCGGCGGTGCCGGTGTTGGTGCTCGTCGTGCCGTCGAACAGGGCAACCAGCGACCGCGGGATACCACCGACGCCGTAGAAAGAGGCCGGCAACGTCTCACTCGTAAGCCGACCGGGGTTGGACGCATCGTCATAGTTGAATGAGTGCATGCCGCTCACATCCGTGACGAAGCGGGTCTGGCCCAGCCGCGTGAAAGACTCTCCGCTGCTTGCCTGATAGCTGACGGAAGGCGTTGTGTCGTTGTAGACGACGGACTGGAGGTCGCCGGTTCCGCTGAAATAGGTGTAGGTCGAGGAGACACGCTGACCGTTATTCACCCGGGCCCAGAAGCGCTGCGCGGTTTGACCACGCTCGTTGTAGGTGTATTCGACGTATTGCCGGTTGGGATCGTATTTCTTTTTCAGGAGACCGGTGTAGGCGTCGTATTCCCATTCGGTATTCTGCGACGCGACAGCGGCGCCGGGCCAGCTGGCAACCTCCCAGAAATTTGGCACCGAGTTGGCGGGGTCGCGATATGTGCGTTGGTGCGTGCGCTGGCCGTAATCATCGTAGACATAAGAAACCGGATACGTGCCTGAACCCCAGCTATACTCGACCGGGCCAAACCGGTGATATCCGGTTCTTATCGTGCGTCCATCTGCATCCTGGGTGAAGATGACGCGCCCGGCCCCGTCGTAGAGCAGGCTAGCGATAATACGATTGCTGGCGTCGCGCCGCTGCGCCGGCAGGGTTGTGTTCGCCATGTAGCTAATCGAATTGCTGGCCGCCGTGCCAGTGCGCGGATCGATGACCGCCTGCAGTCGGCCGAGCGCGTCGTAAGTTTGCCGGTAAGTCAGTCCATCGTGTCCCGTGCTCGCGACGGCCTTGCCGTTGAGCATGACCTGGGTGGCTGCGTTCGCCATGCCTGGATTCGTGCTCGTCGTAGTCACGAGCTTAGCGGCGGCGTCGACCGTTACGGTCTCGTTAGACTCGTTGTCCTCGGCGTCCCGCGTTCGGGTCTCGGCGCGCAGGGTGGCCGACAAACCCGTCAACCGTTGCCGCGTCACGCTGATCAACTTTTTGATGTCCTGGTTGTGCTGGTGAAAAGCCCAGGTCTGCTTCGTCATCCAATACGCCCCCGCGTAAGACTCCACGCTCTGATCGGAATCCGTGATCCGATCCGTCGAGACAGGCTGCAATCCGCCGCCGTTCAGGTCGAGGCCGCTGCGAACCAGCTCACCCATGCCGGAGTATTCGTAGCGGGTATCTGCGTAGCCAGTGCGGGAAAGCACCTTCAACTGGCCCCTCGCCGGGTCGTAGCTCATGGTTTCGACGAACGCCGTGCTGCCGTTAAATCCGGGCGCGCGCCGCTCGCTAGGACGCCCGAGCCAATCAGACCATTCCTCCTGCCTGCGCGGGTCATACGGCGAGCGCAGCCAAACAGTGGATTTGCGCCGCCCGTCGGGCTGGGACTCGTAGTCGAAATACTTGGCGACCACGCCGGTGCCCGTGACCGAGGACGGGCGCCCATCCAAAAAGCGCGTCTCGATCTGGGTATACGTGCTCGGCAACGTGAGGGTCGTCATGCGCGACCCAACGTTGTAGACATAGTATTTGGTCCCCAGACCGGGCGCAGTCTCGTCTGTGACACGGCCTGCGGTGTCATAGTTAATCGTGCTTGTCAGGGTTTCGCCCGCTCCGCTGGTGGATCGAGTCCTTAACCGACCCGCTGCATCGAAGGTCTGACTCGTGATATGCGCGGCAATCGTCGTGCCCGCCCCGGTCGCCTGATCGCGCTTCATTGTGCTCACGCGGCCGACTGAATCGTATATAAACGATTGGCGAGCGCCGGCCTCATCCACTTCTGCCATGAGTCGTCCGCCCATCCACGTGTTGTTGCTAACTTCCCAAAACGGGCCGCTCGCCGCCGTCCGTCGCTGCACGATCGCCGGCCAAATGGCGTCTACATAGGTCGTCCAGTCCTGGCGCACCGGCTCCCAAGTGCCTAAATATGATCGCTGTTCCACCACACCAGGCAACGATGTGATACTGAGAAGCGTGCGGCTCTCAGCAGATTTACCGGCCACGACGCGGAAATTCGCCGGCAGTGGCTGAGACGTCACCTCGTAGAGTGTCATGGCCACGCCCATCGTTGGGTCAGAGGTGCCTTGCAATGTGGCATGCACGCGGGACGTGCCAGCTGTCGTAGCGCCAAATGGATTCAGTGATTGGAAAGCCGACCGGTAATAGACATGGGCCGTCATCGTCCTGTCGGGACGCTCAGCCGAGTATGGCAATCCCGTAAAGAATCGAAATTCTGGATCGGCATCCTCGCTATACGCTCGCGAGACTGAAGTCAGGTATTGCGAGCTGTTGAAGTAGTCCCGTTTCGTAGTTACCGTAACCGGCATCACCGCGTTCGCTGCGGTGGAGTAACCCACCGAAGAGTCCGTGATGAACTCGTAAGCGTAGCTCATGTCCGACCGCGCGGTAACGTAGTAGTCCGTCACTGTCTCGATACGGGTAGGCAGGCGATTGGTGCCGAACCCATCCTGGAAGCCGTAGGTGAAAGAGGTCACCTCTCCCTGCATGGAGTTCAGTCCCGGGTCGGAAGCCGGAGCGTTCTTATTCGGACGCCTCATCTGGCGAACTTGGCCGCGCGTCCTGAAGTCGTCGTAGTAATCGAAGGCCGTCCAGGAACCGTCCGTTGAGGTGATGGATCGGACCTTGTGCCAACTGCCCGGCTCCCAAAAGTTCTGATGGTAGGTATAGGTAGTGGTAACCGGCGCCGAACCGCCATAGCCGGCCGTCTCGAAATGGAGCTCACGCGTAGTCTCGACGCCAAAGTTAAGATCGATGTAGCGCTTGAACGCGCTCTGCACCACCAAGCCATCGGCGCCGAGCACTTCAAAATGTTCATTACGGTCGCTGTCGGAATACGTCCACCGCTGCCGCACGGGACTTGACACCGCGGTCGCCCCGAGTGGCTTCTCGACCCAATCATCAATGAGCCACTGTGTAGTGCCGGCGACCGGAGTGGATTTGGACATCTGCGTCCATGATGTCACCGTCGCGCCTCCCTGTGTCACAGTCCGCGTGATTCGCAATGCATCGAGCGCGGGATGATGCGGATTCTCGACCACAAATTCATAGAGCGGTGTGCCACTCACCGTGAACGGCAGACCGGAACCCGGATCGCTCACCTGGGTGCGCGGGTAAAGCTTTACAGAGAAAGCGCGATCATTAATCGCGGCGATATCAGCCAGGACGGCGGCGGCGTAAACTTGGCGCAACACATTGCCGACCTTGACGACGACGACCTCGCCGTCGTCCCCGACATAACGCCCATTCTGATTCTTACTATCGTGATCGTAGAAGAGCGCTGCGGGCTTGAAGGTGTTGGCAGTGATGCCGTCCTCCGCCAAACGGATCGAGCCGGCGGGTTTCCCGTTACGCAGGTTACCTAGACCGATGGACCAAAGTATCCTTCCCGGCCGGAGAGACTCTACCTCGCCCACGATCCCGCCACTGCCATCATCGAGGCGAACGGAGAAGAACCCCTGGGGATCGAGCGCTCCCCCACCGCCCATTGCCCAATCGAACATTTCGTGCTCGACGCCATTGATATAGACTCGATGGCCAGCGGGCGGGGTAACCTTCACCTGCACGCGACTTGCCGCGTAGGTCTGAATCTCGAACAGGTAAGTTCGGCCAGGCCGCAGTCGCGCGAACCCGCCGCTGGCCAGGATCTCGTTGCCCGCCTCCGCCTCACCGTAAGACGGCGAGGACACTCCGTTGACGCCGAGCGCGACAATGTTCACGTGCGGCGGCAACTCGGGATCGCCGGTCTCGATGGCGTTGAACATTCCCTGGAAATGCACGGGAACGTTGACGGGATCGTCCGCCACCTGCCCGTGCCCGAAAGGCGCGCCAAACCATACCGCGACGCCTAGTAACACGAACCCACTGGAGATGAAATCGAGCAATCTTCTCATGGTGCGTCCTATTTTCCGCCGCTGCGGAGAATCGCGTTTTCGGTTTCCTTTGCTCGCAAAAGGGCCTCCAGGCGCGCGAGGCGCTTGAGCCCGGCATCGGCATCCCGCCGCGAAGCGTCGAGCGCGAGGGCCGAAGCGTAGAACTCCTGCGCCCGGGCCACGTCGCCATTCGTCACTTCCATCAGTTCGCCAAGCTTGGCGTCGATATAGGCGGCTTCCCTTCGCGGCACCTTACCTTTGGCCTTCGCGCCCTCGTTCACGGCGAGCTGCGCCGCATCGCGGGCGGTCCCGTGCTGCACAGCGCCGAGGCTCGCGGCGATGACGCAGAGCTCGCCGACCAGTTGGGTATCCTCCATCATCGCGGCGACGCCGCGTTTAGCTCCCGCGCGGATTTCAGTGAGCGCACGCACCGAATTCCCCGACTTTACGAGATCCGTGGCCGCCGCACGGGCGCTGAGATTCTGTGCGACCTTGCCTGACATCCGTGTTGCCGGTGTCGATTGCGCCCAAACCAGCGGGCTGATGAGCAGCCCGAACACGGGCGCGAGGGTTCGGAGGTTCATACGCTTAGGGTTTGATAATCTTGAGTTGCAGCGTCGCGTTGGCGGTATCGACGCTTCCGGGGCTTTGGGGATTGGTCGAAAGCAGCGTCTCGATGCCATTAGGAATGCCATCCCCGTCGGAGTCGGCGGCCTCCGCGTTGGATACGAGCAGCACGGCCGCCGAGCTGAAAGTCTCACCGCCGCCATTGATAGCCGCTACCGTGTAGGAGCCGGCCGCGGAGACCGCGACGGTGTTAAGTGTAAGCACCGCGCCGATTGCGCCACCGATCGCAATGTTGTTTCTATACCACTGGTAGCCGCTGACCCCGTTTGCACTGACGGAATATGAGACGGTGGTGCCCGCGTTGACGGTTTGCTCCGACGGGCTTGGGTGCGTAACGATCGTCGGTGGCCGTGTCACGCCTGCCGCTATATGATAAGTGACGACGCCCTCCGGAAATGCCGTCTGCGCGGCACTGCTGTAGCCGATTTCGATCCGGTAGGAGCCAATCCCATACGCCCACATGGGCATATCGATCCGAACCTCGCCACCGTTTCCGAACGTCCAGTTGCCAATGAGCCCGCCGGCTGGGGAATACAACCGAGCATGGAAATTATTACAGTTCCCGCCCGGCGCATAGCCATGCGCGCGGAAGGGCTGGTAGTAGTAGCCTTGAGGATAGTCCTCTAGCAGATGACCTCGGTTGGTCAGTGTCGGATCAAACGCTCCCGCGGTCGTCGAGACTGGATGGCCGAACGAGCCCTTGGTCGTGTCCCATCGAGACCCATAGAATCCGTCTGGCGCAGAATCTTCAACCCAGACGCTTTGCGTGTCCCAGTGGCCATCCTCCCAGTGCGCGCCATCGTTCACCCACTCGTCCTGCTGGCTTTCCTCGTTCCATGCCCAGTGACCATCCTCCACCCATTGGCTGTCGATCCATACGCTCTGATCCTCGTAACTTCCACTGCCAAGGCCGCGACCCGGATAGTCATAGGCCTGCCAATACTGCAGGGCCAGACGGATAGGCGGCGTGGTCGTGACTGAAAGCGTTGCTGCGCCACTCGTGGCTGAACCCAAGGTATTGGTCACGATCGCAGTGTAACCACCCGGCGCCTGCACCTGATCGGTAGCCTGCACGCTGGCAATTGTGTAGCTCGACGTCGTGGCACCGACGATGATTACCCCGTGCTTGCGCCATTGATAAGTGAAGGGTTGGGTCCCTGTCGCAGCCACCGTAAAGTTTACTGACTGACCGGTGTTCACCGTCTGAGAGACAGGATGCGTAGTGATTGATGGCGGCGAGTTGAGCGCGAGCGTCGCCGCGCCGCTCTGCACTGAGCCGCCACTATTACTCACCACTACCGTGTAGGTCCCTCCATTGGCCGCCTGCAGATTGGTCAGTGTCACGGACGGTGAATTTACCCCGGAAACATTGGCACTGTTGCTCATAGCCAGCCCGTTCTTCAGCCACTGGTAGGTCAGCGGCGCAGAGCCAGAAGCGGTCACAGAAAATACCGCGACAGCCCCTGGATCGCGAGTAAGGCTCACTGGCTGGGAAGTAATCGACGGAGGCACCGGCGTGACCACCAAAACCTCGTTACTCGAAGCCGAGTAATTCCCTGATCCATCGAGAGCCTTGACATAAAGCCTAAAACTACCCCCTGCGTGAAGCCCCGTGACCGACACGCCTTCGGGGTTTGGCCCGATCCAAATGTCTGTAAGTATACCACCAGCGGTCGACTGCCAGTAAACGTGCTGCTCAAGCACGTCCGTGGCGATCGATTTTGTCCAAGTCAACACCACCCACGTAGGAGTTACGCCTGTAATTGCCAGGTTAGTCGGCGCTGCAGGAGGACTCGTGTCGGGTTGCACAGTTACGGGTGAAACATCGTAAATGTAGCTGAAGCTGTAGGGGTCGTTGACCTGGGTCTTGAAATAATACGTGCCCGGCTTCGGTGGATGAAAAGTGAAATTCACCGCGGTATTGCCTGTGCCACTCACATAGGAGCTTAGCGACAGTTGGACCCACTCGTTAGGCTGCTGATCTGGCCCGCGATACCAAAGCCACTGCTGCGTCGCGTTTCGATCGGGATCCGTGCCAGCCGCCGTCAACGTGATCGGCTGGCCTATCGGGATGGTGGACTGACCAGAAGAAAGCACGGGCGGCGCCGGAGTTCGATTATTCAACCATATGTGAAGACTATTGTCACCTGTAGTTACGTCTGTCCAACCCGCCGCATCTTCCGCAATGGAGACATACCAGTAATGCCATTTCGAGGGTGTCCCGCCCACCCGGTCGTAAGTCCGAGCGACCGGACCGCCGTCACTGGCCAGAGTGTCGAAATGCCGATAACTCTGCCTCTCAACGTAGGTCCCGTTCACGTCCTCGTAGGCATACTCGTAGGCCCGGACCTCTTTCAAGTTGTGGTCGGGATCGCCACCGGAGAGTGAAAAGGTGTAATTCTGACCGATGAACGTGTCTACGCGCAATGCCTGGCCAGGTTGCGCGCTGGTGTTTGGCATATTCGAACTCCAGGAAGAATAGGGACCAATATTATTAACTGTAACGGTGTGATAAATTGAGCCTGAAGTTGCTCCTGAAGAATCCAGAGCCTCCGCGCGAAACGTGACCGATCGATAGGACGTTGCCTGAGTTGGGTTCTCCGAATAGGCGTCCGACGAGTTACCATAGAGGGCAAACGCAAAGGGCTGTTCGGCACTACCGTGCTCCTGCCGATAGATGTTAACTGTCGTCATGTTCCCATCGCCATCGCGACCCCGCGCCCGAATCGAATAAGAATGCTGATAGTTAACGCTGTAAGGCGCCACTTCCCAAGCGATAGTCGGAGCCTTGTTTACATAGACGGAGTGATAGATATAACCCGAGGCCGCACCGTTGGAATCCACGGCCCGGGCTTGAAACTGGATCCACTGCCCACCGGAGTCGGCCGTTGCATTACCCGAGTAGTTGTTCCAGCCATTGCCGCCATTGTTGAGAGCGAAGGGCGACCAAGCCTTCCACACGTTTACCTGCGTGAGATTTCCGTTCGAGTCCGTCCCTAGCGCTTGAACATAATACGGCTGCCCCTCGTTTACCGTCGACGGGCTGGATGTCCATTGGATGGTCGGCGGTGCATTGTTCGCAGACGAGACGGTGATCGTGCGAATATTTCTCGGACCCACTTCCTGGTAGTTTGGATCATCGTAGTCATACTTTACCCAATAGAGCTCCACGGTGTAGCTGCCCGCGCCAGGCACACTCCAAAGTTGCGCCCAATTATTATTCCATCCGTCCGTCGCGTGGTAGTTGGGCTGAATTTTCGCCCTAAGCTTATAAGGCTCTGGCAGCCACTCGTCGGTGTAGATCGATGGCAAATTATTGGTCGTGAAGTTATAGGAGCTGAGGTGAACCGTAGCGCGAACGGAACAGACGCTCAGTGCGGCGAACACCCAAGCCATCGTGACCCAGCGACGTAAGTTCATTGAAACCGGGACCGATGGTTATTGTTTGGCTGCTGAATCCAGCAATGCGGCCAGCGTATCGGGGGCCCCGCCGCCAATAAAAATGCCTCTCCGATCCACCACGTAGACCCCGGGCACGCGGTTGGCGCGTAGCTGACGCGCCAATGGGGCGTCGAGCCCCCGATTGTCATAGTAGGCCACTCCACCCAAATCGGCTCTGATGCGAGCCGCTTTGCCGAGGGCAGTATCGTTATCGAGATTGACCGAGACCAGCACCGCACTCGGCAGCATTTGAGCCTTCACCTGCCGATCTGCATCGGTCGCGCCCGCCCACGAGGCCCAGACGTAAAAAACCAACACTCTGCCCTTGTAATCAGACACTGCATGCGGCGCACCCTTGTCGTCGGTCCATTCAGCGACAAACGGCTTGCCGGGCATGTCGAGGCGCGCGATCATTGCGCGTGCCTCGTCCTTTACGGCCGGTGGCGCCGGCATGAGCAGGATGCGATTGGCGACCTCGCGCGCTTTGGGAGCGTCGGCATTGCGGGCCACCCCGAGAAACAATTCATACACCCCAGGCTCATTCGGAAACTCGCCATAGAGGTCCATCGCTGCCCGCTCGTATGCGGCCAGCACGTCCTCCTTGGACTCGCCGTGGTTCTGCTGGCGGACTTCGCGTTCCCTGACCATCGCCGCGATTTGGTAGCGCTCGCGGGACGGATTACCCTGATTGGCCCTGAATTCCCGGGCGAGGCGCACCGCCTTGGGCTCGTGCTCTCCCGCACCCGCCCGCACCGCCCCAAACAGCGCTTCGACTTCAATCTTGCGCGCCTCGGTCGCGTTAACGTGCGCCGGGTTCTTTTCGTAGAAACCGCGGGCTTTGTCCGCCGCGGTCATGAAGGCCGCCACCTGCAGCCGCCGATCCGCATCCTGCTGCAAGGCAGTTTGGGGTCCACGTGACGGCGCTCGCGGTGTGGCCAGGGCTCGTAATGCCTTGAAGTCAGTATCGACCAGATTCTCGGCCGCTCGAAGTTCGGCGGCAGCGAGCGCGAAAAGCATAAGGAAATGTCTCAATATTTTCATGGCGGAAATGGCTGGCATAGGACTGAGTCGGACGAGGGTCGGATGAACTTCGTATTCTACTTAACAATTCTGCGCCCCTGCTGATGAGCGCCACGGCGCCAGTTCCATCGAGCGCACCGCGTGCAACGCACCAGCAGGAGCACCCGTGCATTTTTCAAACTATCAAGCAGAGTCGTAGAAATGCGGCGCATACGTGATGCACTGAGCTAAGTGGACGATAGACGGCGCGAGACAGCGCGCATTCGCCTGCAAATGCAGCGTCCTTTATAGGGAACTATGCCTGCTTTTTAACTAGGGGCGTTACGTAGGGAGTAGACTGGTCCAACACATAGCCACACGACTCAAGTAGAGCACGCGGAAGAATGGTCGGTCGCTTGCTTTGCGTCGTATATTCATGAACGAGCACGCTTAATCCCATGGCGACCAGCCCACGGGCAGAAAACCGGGTGTAACCGAGTTGCACCGCAAGGCGGACTACATCGTCTGTGCCGTGCGCACCAATCTTTCCGTAGATATCTTGCCGCATTGAACGAACTGATGTCAGGGCCATGGCGAGACGGTCGGACGCCATACGATCGCTGCAGCCATCGCCCAATATCGCTAGGCCCAACTGTTCGCGAGGCGACAACTGATGCATAACTGTGCGGCAGTTATCACTATGCAGCCCTGCCACGAAGCGGTCACTCCAAGCTAGGCGCCCGGTCTCGACCATCCGCAGAGCGCGCTCGAGATGGGCGGGGGTTTCAGTCGCCGAATCAAAAACCCCTTCGATCCGAAGCGCGCGCAAGCTAACCAGAATGCGCGCGGCATTTCTTCCTGTCAGGACTAGCGTGCCCCCTACTCGCCGTGGCGCTTGAGCCGTATGGAACAACAAATCAAGCGTGTCCCCGTCCGGGATGTCGGTCTCCACCAGGAAAAGATCGATGCACTCGCTTTGGATGATGAAACTCGCATCTCCAACGTCGGTCGCGATCAGGCATAGTGCGCCCGGATGAACTTCTTCTACGTGACGGCGCAGCGGGTCGACGGACAACAAAGCTGCCGGCAAAATGAGCACGGTGAATTGGTGCATGAGGAAGCGGAGCTTCCAAACCACCGATGCACCCGAAAACGGGAAGGCAGGCGTATACCGTATTTTCGGTAGAATGAAGGCTCGGCGGGTTCCTGCCGATTGTCTACCTGCCCGTCCGTCGCTTCATCAAAAGAATCCCAAATACCCAAAACGGCCATCCTCTGGCCATGATGGGCAATCCAAGTAGCCAGACCCTGGATACGGTCCAGGGACGATTCGGCTTTTAGGGACGCCCGCTCACTTCCCTTCCTTCGCCCACTGTTTCATCACCGCGATATTCTTCTCGGTCACGGCGGCGCCCTTCGCCCGGTTGTCGCGACCGCCGACGTAGACCGCCATGTCGCTGTCATACATCTTGTCGGACTCCGGCCCTTTGTCCTTTGTCTCCACGATCCAGCCATCGAGCCGCGCGCGCAATTTCGCCAGCGTCTCACGGTGCGCCGCCTCAGTGGCCAGGTTCTTCACCTGATAGCGATCCGTCGTCCACTCGTAGAGTTCTTCCGACGGCCGCGTGGGGCTGAACAGCAATTTTTCCTGCAACGGATCGAGCTTCCCGCCGTCGTGCAGCGTGCGCAGCGTCTGCACGATCGACTTACCGTCCTTGTAGGCATTGGGCTGCAGGTGCGGCCGCTGCGGGTAGAAGTTACGGATGTAGAGGAATCGCTCGTCGCGCACGCTGCGGATGCGTTCGACCGTCTCATCGCAGCGATCGCGGGCCGCAAAAACCTGCGCCCGCGGCGCGTAGTCCTTCGCAAATACATTCTTCGCCTGCATCACCGCGGGCACCGGAATCCCTGCCGCCGCCAGCGAGATCGGCGTAAGGTCGATGAGCTCGATGAGATCATCGCGCACTTTTCCTTTGGGAATGCCGGGGCCGCGCACCACGAAAGGCACATGTGCGCCCTCGTCGTAAAGAAACTGCTTTCCGCGCGCGTGGCTGATGCCGTGGTCCGTCACAAAAATCACCACCGTCTGCTCGAGGATTCCTTCCTTCTCGAGTCGCGCGAGGACTTCGCCGACATGCTTGTCGGTGAACCGCACCGCATCGAGATACGCCGCCCAATCGCGCAGCTCCACCGGATCGCGCGGATAATATGGCGGTAACGTGACCTTCTCCGGGTCCGTCGCGGCGCCAAACGTTTCCTTCGCGCGCTCGGCCAGCGCCTGCGCCCCGGCATCGGTGCCGCCGCGCAGTTTTCCACCCGCGAGTTGCACCTGCATGAAAAACGGCTGACCCGCCTTCCGGCCCGACCAGTCGTTGGCGTCGTAAATCTTGTTATCCCAATCGAAATT
>JANPIT010001006.1:0-2024 GCA_031425115.1 Opitutaceae bacterium
CCGCCGCTCATGTGACCGATGCGGCTGATGCCGTTGATAATCGTGTCGGCATGCTGGCGGTCCGCGCCGACTTTGAGCAGGGCGGGACTCTCGTGGCCGACGGGATCAGATCCAATGCGCTTCAGATAACTCACCGCGATCGGATCCTTCGGATCGTGCTGAAACACCCGGTGGTTCTCGATGAAGACGCATGGCACGCGATCCACCGTCGCGGGAATAAAAAACGCGCTGTCGAAACCGATCTCGAGTGGGCCCGGCTTGATCTCCTGATTAAAATCCACCGGCGTGCGCCCATCGCCCAGGCCGAGATGCCACTTGCCGATCAGCGAGGTCGCGTAGCCCGCACGTTTCAGCAGCAGCGGCAGCGTGAACGTGCCCGGCGCAATCGCCGCGGGCGCGTCGCCGTCGAGAATGGCCGTCTGCTTGGGTGGCTGACGCCAACCGTATTCGCCGGTCATGAGCGCATAGCGCGAGGGCGTGCACGTCGATGACGGCGCATACGCCTGCGTGAAACGCCGCCCACGCGCCGCGAGCCGGTCAATGTGCGGCGTGTCGACGCCCGTGCCGCCGTAACAGCCCGCATCGCCGAAACCCAAATCGTCTGCGATGATCAATACGATGTTGGGCAGCCGCGCCGTCTCGGCCGCGCTCGCGGCGAATGCACCGAACCAGAAAACCAAATACACACGGCAGAGGGCTTTGAACGACATGGGGACGAGGGGAAATTTTTAGGGGCGGGCTTCGAAAGAAATCAAGGAGTGGGCCAAACGCGAAATTGGAGATCAGCGGCGCTCCGCCGGATTTTGTCGCTCAACGCGCTTTACTCGCGCCTCGCACGAGGACGCGCTGGAGGAGGATGAACGCGAGCAATAGCACGCCCACGACGATGCGCATCCACCACGAGCTCAACCGACCGTCGAAAAGTATCGCCGCCTGGATCGTGCCGAAGATGAGCAGGCCCAGCAGCGTGCCCGCTACGTGACCGCGACCACCGGCGAGAAGCGTGCCGCCAATCACCACGATCGCGATCGCGTCGAGCTCGAGGCCCACGCCCATGCTCGGATTGCCCGAACCGGTGTAAACGGTCGCGACAATCCCCGCGAGCGCCGCGCATGCGCCGTTGAGCGTGTAGACCGCGATCTTCGCCGCGCCCACGGGCAAGCCCATCAGCCGCGCGGACTGCTCGTTTCCACCAATCGCCAGCAGCGTGCGGCCGAAGCGCATGTGATGCCCGATCCCGTAGCCGACCGCCACTACCGCGAGCAACAGCAGAGCCGCCGCCGGAATGTGCACCGCCTCCCCGATGGCCAAATCGAAATTCGACAACCCGTCATACCACGGATGCGCGATGCCCACCGACTCCGTGTTGAGCCAGAACGCGGCACCGCGCGCGAGAAACAGGCCCGCGAGCGTGATGAGAAACGCTGGCAACCGGAACACGTGAATGAGCGTTCCCATCGCCGCGCCAAGCCCGGCACCGAGCGCCACGGCCAGGGCCCACGCCACGCCGGGATGCACGCCCCGCCCAGACACGAGGGTCGCCGTGAATATCGACGTGAACCCGATCACCGCTCCGACGGAAAGATCGATGCCCCCGGAAAAAATCACCAACGTCATCCCAATCGCCGCGATCCCGAGAAACGCGTTGTCGGCGAAAAGATTCACCAGCACGCGCGCGGAGAAAAATCCTTCGTAGGCGATCGCGGCCGTGCCGAAGAGTGCCAGCAGGATCGCCGCCGTGACGACGAGTGGAAGATGTGCGCCGAAGCGTTTCATGCGTCGGCCTTCGTGGGACGCCGCCAGAGTGTCGCCACCCACCCGCGCAACTTCTCCGACTGCAGCAACGCCACGACGATGATCAGCAGCGCCTTCGGCACCGGCGCGACCGCCGGCGGCACTCCGCGATAATACATCGTGGTCGCCAGCGTTTGAATGAGCAGCGCGCCCAGGAACGTCCCGAGAATGGAAAATCGTCCGCCCGTCAGCGCCGTGCCGCCCACGACCACGGCGAAAATCGCATCGAG
>JANPIT010001007.1:0-2862 GCA_031425115.1 Opitutaceae bacterium
ACCGGGAATCAGAAGCGTTCTGGCGCATTTCTTCGTGATTTCCTGATTTCCACATTTCCGATCTGCCATGGAAACCGTCGAACAACTCCACGCCCGGCTACTCGCCCGTTTCCCTGGCGCGGAGATTTCGATGGTCACGAATCCCGGCCCCGCCGCGCAGCATTCACTCCTCCTCGGCCCCGCCCACGCGCGCTCGATCGCGACGTTCCTCCGCGACGAGCCCGCGCTCCAACTCGATTACTGCTCCAACGTCACCGGCATCGATTGGCCGGAAAAAGAAATCGTCGAAACCACCAAGACGACCGTCGCCGACCCCGAGAACCCCACGGCGCCTCCCAAAATTATAGAGACAAAAACTAAACGCCTCCAGCCCGGCCACCTGGAGGTGGTCTATCACCTCTACTCGATGGCGTTGAAGCATGGCCCGGTGATCCTGCGCCTCCGCACTGCCAATCGCACCGATGCCGTCACCCTTCCCTCGCTTACCCCCGTCTGGCGCGCGTGCGATTTCCAGGAGCGAGAGGTCTTCGATCTCTACGGCGTCACTTTCAGCGACCACCCCGACCTCCGGCGCATCTTGATGTGGGATGAGTTCAAAGACCACCCGATGAGGAAAGACTACGTCGAGCCGGACGACTACGAATGGGAGCCGACCCCGCACGGCGCGGTGTTGGAAAAAGCGAAGGCTCACTATCCCGCGCCCCCTCCCGTCGCGGCGGCCGTCCCGACTACCACGGAGGCCAAACCATGAGCACTTCCGGACTCTCCACTCTCAGCTCTCCGCTCTCGACTCAGGGCGGCGCTCACGTGCGCGAGGTCTACGACGAATTCCACGGCGACCTCCTTGAGGTCAGCATGGGTCCGCATCACCCGTCGACTCACGGCGTCTTTCGGATGATGGTCACGCTCGATGGAGAAACCATCGTGAAGCTGAAACCGGTTTTCGGATACCTCCACCGCAATCACGAAAAACTCGGCGAGAATACCAGCTACCTCGGCTCGATGCCCTACACGGATCGTCTCGATTATCTGAATTCGATGACGAACAACTGGGCCTACGCCCTCGCGGTCGAAAAGCTCGCCGGCCAGCCCGTGCCCGAGCGCGCCGAATATCTGCGCGTCATCCTGGCTGAGCTCACCCGGCTCCTCAGCCACACCTGCCTCGCCGGCTTCCTGCTCCAGGACACCGGCGCGAGTGGCACGCCACTGATGTATGCGTTCCGCGAGCGAGAAAAAATCCTCGACCTCTTCGAGTCGCTCAGCGGCTCCCGCATGATGTGCAACTACCAGCGCTTCGGCGGTTGCCGCGTGGATGCCTCGCCGGAGTGGCTGGCCGCTGCGCAGAGACTCACCGATGGCTACGGCGAGTTCCTCGACGAATACGAGGCACTCATCACGGGCAACGAGATCCTCATGGCGCGCACCCAGCAGGTCGGCGTGCTCAAGTCCGCCCTCGCCATCAACGCCGGCGTCACCGGACCGATGCTCCGCGCCAGCGGCGTCGACTACGATCTGCGTAAGGTCGACGCCTACGGCATCTACTCGCGTTTCCAGTTCCGCGTCCCGCTCGGCGACCACGGCGACACTTACGACCGCTACATGATTCGCGTGCTCGAGATGCGCGAATCGATCGGGATTCTTCAGCAGGCGCTCCGCGACATCCCCGCCGGCCCGATCATGGATCCGAAGGCCAAGCTCCGCGGCTTCCGTCCCAAACCCGGCGAAGCCTACGGCCGCATCGAAGGCCCCAAAGGCGAGATCGGCTTCTATCTCATCAGCGACGGCGGCCCGAATCCGTATCGTTACCGCGTTCGCCCGCCGTCCTTCGTGAATCTCACGATCCTCGAAGACATGTGCCTCGGCCAGACCATCGCCGACGCCGTCATCATCCTCGGCTCCATCGACATCGTGCTGGGAGAGGTCGATCGATGAAAAACCAAACGAATCTGGAACTCATGGAATCAGGAACGAGCCCAGTTCTCCTGCCTTTTCCTGATTTCCTGAGTTCCAGATAAATCCTTATGATCGGCTCCGGCTTGCTCCAAGGCCTCGGCGTCACCGCCAAGAACCTCATCGGTTCGTTTCACGATCCGAAGCGGCTCACCACCGTCGAGTATCCCGAGCAGAAGACCAAACTGCCCGAGGCCTACCGCAATTTCCCGTTTCTCGTCTCCGAAAACGCCACCGACCCCATGGGCACGCTGCGCTGCGTGGCGTGCCAGATCTGCGAAAAGGAATGCCCGCCGCAGTGCATCTACATCGAGAAGAGCAAAGACAAAAAACCCGATGCTACCGGCAAGCCGCAGCTCTACCCCGCAATCTTCGACATCGATACGTCCGTCTGCATGAGCTGTCAGATCTGCGTCGAGGTCTGCCCGTTCGATGCCATCAAGATGGATCAGGTCTTCGAGATCGCGACGACCGATCGCTTCAGTGCGCTGCTCCTGGATCGCGTCGCGCTCGCGAAACCCAACGACTACTACCACAGCATCCACCCGACCGAAGCCGCCGAGGTCGATGCGCGCCTCGCCGCCGAGCGCAAAGCCGCCGAGGAAAAAGCGAAAGCCGCCGCCGCCGCCAAGGTTGCCGCCGCCGCCGCGAAACTCGTCGCGCCCCCTCCTGCTACGCCACCGCCACCTGTCCCGCCGCCACCTCCCCCGACATGAGTGGGACGCTCTCGCAATCTGCAACCTACTTTGGGGTGGAGCGGCTTGACCCCAAGCCGCTTCAGGATGCCCGCCCGCCCGCAATCCAACGGCTTGGGGTCAAGCCGTTCCACCTCACATGAGCGCCGCGCTTCCCGCTTCCGACGCTCTCCTCGAGCGATTCCCGCTCATCGCCCGCGACTTTCTCACCGGCTCC
>JANPIT010001008.1:0-8735 GCA_031425115.1 Opitutaceae bacterium
AAGGCACCAGCCAAGGCGCAGCAAGTCTGCGCCCCTACAGCTATAGAGAACGAAGTCATGGCTGGGAGCGTCTCACACCTGCCACGGCTCGCGCATCGCGCGGCTGCGCATGCGATTTGCTTCCTCGTCGGCTAAAAATTCTTCCTTCGCCGGATCAAATTTCACCGTGCGCCCGAGCTGCCACGCGATCGCGGCGGCGTGGCACGCAATGTGGGAGTGTCGCATCACGTGTTGATTTGCCGCGGTGAGCCCGCGCGATTTCACGCAATCGAGGAACTCGCGCGTATGCTGCGCCGGATCGGTCCCGCGCATCGTGAACGCGCGCCACTCCGCGCGCAGCGATTCCGGGTAGAGTTCGACGGAGCCGTTGTCGCCGGTCTCCACCCAACCCTCCGAGCCTTCGAAGCGCACGGGACACGTGCCCGTCGAACCCACCGCGAAATTCGCGGCGCCCGCCGCCTGCTCCGGCTGCCCGATCCAACCGGTGGGCCGCATCACTAATTTCACGCCGTTCGCGTAGCGCGCGTAGATCGTGCCGCCGTCAGGTTGGAATTCGACCGGCGTCGTGTCGTCCGAACCATTGGCCATCTGGCAAATGTCGACCGTGTGCGCGCCCCAATCGAGCAGCTTGGCGCCCGAATCGAAATCGTAGTAGCCACGCCAGCGTCGGTCGACGACGTAGGATTTATTGTAGGGCCGCCATGGAGACGGGCCGAGCCACAGATCCCAATCGATCACATCACGCGGCGGCTCCGGTTCCGCGGGCAGCCAGCTCGTGTTGCACTCCAGCTTGTAGATCGAGGCGTGCATCGTGTGCAGCTTCCCGAGCTTGCCGCTGCGCGCGAGGTGGGCGGCAAACTGGAAGTTCGGCACGTTGCGGCGCTGCGTGCCCGCCTGGAAGACGCGGCCCGTGCGCTGCATCACATTCGCGAGGGACTGACATTGGCCGATGGTGAGTCCGCAGGGCTTCTCGCTATAAACATCTTTTCCCGCCTTGGCCGCGAGGATCGAACCGAGCGCATGCCAGCGGTCGCCCGTCGCGATCAGCACGGCGTCGATATCCGGCCGCGCCAGGAGCTCGCGCAGGTCGCGATACGTGGCGCAGTCCTTGTTGCCATAATGTTCGTCCGCCATCGCCGTCACCGACGCGCGCATCGTCGCCTGCACGTCGCAGGTGGCGATGTAGCGCACATCCGATTCGGCGATCATCGAGGCCAGCACCTGCCGGCCGCGTGGGCCGATGCCGATGCCGCCGAGCGCGATGCGATTGCTCGGTGCGACGCCGCCATCGCGGCCCAATACGCGGGCCGGCACGATGAGCGGAGAAAGCGCCGCGCCACCGTAAAGCAGGGACTGTTTGAGAAACGAACGTCGCGTCGTCGACCGGACAGAGGGGTGCTGCGCATGCATGGAGTGTTCTCCTTTTGGGGGTTGGCCTTATCGAACGCCCGCGAGTGCCTGTGCACAATCCTTTCCGCGGGGCGCGATGATCGCGTTTCTCCGGATTGAATTCGCTCCCGCGCGGACCGGCCCGCCCAGCCGAATACGCTGGCCAGTAGTAAACCACCCGATGCGAGGGTAGCAGTAAACGGTAGCGTCCGTTCGCCTGACCGCCGTGTCGTTGCTCCAAGTGAACTCACCTACCCTCCTACCCCTGGCACGCCGCGCCCCCAAGCGGCTCTCGTCATGAACGACCTGGACCAACAGCGCATCTCGGAATGGATCGGCGATGCGTTCGCCATCCTCTGTGTTCGTGTCGGTGGAATCTCGACCGCGGAGAAAAAACTCCGACTGAGTTTCGAAGCATTGCTCCGGCAGCTCGGCACTTCGCCGCTCGGCGAGGTCTCATCGCGGGGGCCGTTTCCCTTGAGTGCGATCCGGGCGACGGCGACAGATCTGCGCCACATCCGCAAAGCCCTCGACTCGTGCCTCAGCGTGTTTGCCCGCTACGATGCGGTGCTGAGCACGTCCCAGCGCCAGGTGCAGCATCTCGTCCGCGCGACTCGCCGTTACGCTGACGATGAGTTGCAGGCCCGCGCCGACCGGTTGGCCGTCGCAGCCTAGCACCTCGCAGCTGCGTCACTTCCATTTCAATACGGCCGTGACGGGGTAGTGATCCGAGGGAAAGCGCCCCTCTCGCGCCGTGCGCACGACCTCCGCCGCGGTCGCCGTGAAATGGTCGGTGTGGAAAACGAAATCGATGCGGGAGCCCGTCGACCCACCCTTGAACGCGTGGAAGCTGGACTCGTTCGGTGTGCG
Organism: Opitutaceae bacterium; assembly: GCA_031425115.1. Lineage (GTDB taxonomy): Bacteria > Verrucomicrobiota > Verrucomicrobiia > Opitutales > Opitutaceae > ER46. Next base: position 2,260 of record JANPIT010001008.1, read on the forward strand.
CTTCGGATGCACCGTGCGATAAGCATCGATCCATGCGATTGCCCCCGGCGTGTCCGGGCGCACGAGCACGCCGTAGGCGGGATTGTCTTCGTTGATATTCAAATCACCCGAGAGAATCGCCGGCAGGCCGGCGGCAATTTTCGGCAGGCGCGTGGAGATGACGCGACTCGCCTCCTGGCGGGCGACCACGCCTTTGTGATCGAAGTGGGTGTTGGCGAAAACGAATTCGCGACCGGTCGCGACCTCCCGCAGGCGCACCCAGCTGCACAGGCGCGTCAGCGCGGCGTCCCAAGATTTGCTGCCGACCACCTCGGGCTGCTCGGAGAGCCAGAAGTCGCCCTGCGCCACCGAGGCGAACCGCTCCCGCCGATACCCGATCAAGGACCACTCGCCCTTCCGTTCCCCATCGTCGCGCGCCACGCCGCTGAACGCGTAGCCCGTCATTCGCTTCACGATCTCGTCGTGCTGCACCGCGAGCACTTCCTGAAAACCGATCAGGTCGGGGCCAAACTGCGTCACGGTGTCGAAAAAGAAATCGATCCGCTTCGGCCACGCGTTCTCGCCGTCCTGCGCGTTGGAGTTGCGGATATTGAAGGACATCACGCGCAGTTCGGGCGCGGGGGCGGTGGCGCCACGCGCATCGCCGCTGCGGCCGAGCAACGTGAGCGCGACGACCGGCAGAATCAGGCAGCGCAGGCGGACGGGGAAACGAAGCATGCCCTTCGCAGTAAGGCGACGCGCGACGACCGCAGTAAAAAAAATCGCCGGCATCCCGTGAGGGACACCGGCGAAGCGATGACAGAACGGGATGTTACGCCGCAAACCTACTTGCCCGTCTTGTCGAAGGTAACGCGTCCGTCGAAAGTGCTGAAGGACATCGCCGATACCGTGTGGCCCTCGAGCCCCACCGCACTGGCGGGCACTTCGAGTCTCACCCACTGACCGGTCGCAGGCAGAGGCCCGGCGTAATGGCGGCTGGCCGTTCCGGGCGTGCCGGAACTGATGCGGTCAGCGCCCCAATACGCGCGGTGCTCCCAGTTGTTGGACTGCCAGCTCAGCATGATCTGGGTGGGCGGATTCGCCGGGTCGAGATACACGTAGGTGTAGAGCTTGTCGCCCGCCGCCAAGCTCATGGTGGCGCCCCACGCGAAGTAGTGTTCGTGCAATCCCGCGGCGGCGATCGATTGATGCGCGCGCGTGCCGGAGAACGGGGTCGGGCTCGTCGTCACCCAGTTCCACGATTCCGCGCCAACCCCGATGCCACTCGCGCCTGCGGGCACCGCATCATCGAACCACACGAAACTGTCTGTGGTGGTCGTGGCCGGAGGGGTCGTGGTCGTCGGAGGAACCGTCGTGGTGGGCGGCGTAGTTGTCGCCGGAGGCGTCGTCGTGGCAGTCGGCGTCGTCGTGGTGCTCGAGCTGCCGGCGCTTGCCTTGCCGGTTTTATCCCACGTCGCACGGCCGTCGAACTGGCTGAAGCCCATCATCGTCACGGTGTGGCCCTCGAGGCCCAAAGCCGCCGCAGAGACTTCCAGGCGCACCCACTGTCCGGATACAGGGAGCGGTCCCGCGTAGTAGCGACTCGCGGTGCCGTTGCTGCCGTAGGCGATCCGATCGGCGCCCCAGTAGGCGCGATGCTCCCAGCTGTCCGATTTGAAGCTCAGCATGATCTCAGTCGGCAGGTTGGCCGGATCGAGATACACGTAGGTGAACAATTTTTCGCCGACGCCGAGCGTCAGGCCGTCGCCCCAACCGAACGAGTGTTCGTGCAGGCCAGCGGCAATGTTGGATTGGTGCGCCTTCGCACCTGAGAACGGCGCGGGACTCGCGCTCACCCAGTTCCAGCCATCGCCACCGTTGCCATTGCCGCTCGCGCCCGCGGGCAGCGCGTCGTCGAACCACACGGTCTCGGCGGATGGCACCGTGGTCGTCGGCGGAGTCGTGGTGGCAGGAGGGGTCGTCGTCGCGGGCGGCGTGGTCGTCGCAGGCGGAGTCGTGGTCACCGGTGGCGTGGTGGTGGTAACGGTGCCGTTGTTCTTACCGGTCTTGTCCCACGTCGCGCGGCCACCGAATTGGCTGAACGACATCATCGTGACGGTCTGGCCTTCGAGACCGACGGCGCTGGCGGGCACTTCCAAGCGCACCCACGAACCCGGAGCCGGGAGCGGCCCCATGTAATAACGACTGGCCTGGCCGCGGGTGCCGTAGAGAATATTGTCGGCGCCCCAGAAAGCGCGGTGCTCCCAGTTGTCGCCCTTCCAGCTCAGCATGATTTCGGCCGGCATGTTGGCCGGATCGAGATACACGTAGGTCACGAGCTTGTCGCCGGCGGCGAGGCTCATGCCCGTGCCCCAGCCGAACGAATGCTCGTGCAGGCCGGCCGCGATCGTGGATTGGTGGGCCTTGGTGCCAGAAAACGGCGCAGGGCTCGCGCTCACCCAATGCCAGCCATCGCCACCCGTCCCGGTGCCACTCGCGCCGGCGGGCAATTCATCATCGAACCAAACGATGTCACCGGCCGGGCTCGTGCTCGCGGGCGGGGTGGTTGTCCCGCTGTCGCCGGAACCGCTCGTCGCGTTGCTCACGGCAATGGAGAGCGACGCCGTGGCGAGATTGCCCGCCGTGTCGCGTGCGACCGCCGCGAGGGTGTGCCCGCCGTTGGTGAGCGTGGTGGAATTCAGCGTCGTGCTGTAAGGCGCCGTCGTGTCCTCGGCGCCGAGATTCGCGCCATTCACTTTGAATTGCACTCCGGCGATTCCGACGTTGTCGAAGGCATCCGCCGCGACATTGACTGCCGCACCGGAGACCGTCGCGCCATTGGCCGGACTGCTAAAGGAGATCGCGGGCGAGACCGTGTCGATCGTGGAAGGCGGCGTGGTGGGCGTGGTCGTGGTGCCACCATTATTCGGCCAGAATAGTCCCTGGCTCGGGTTGTTATAGCTGCCGCTGGGCGTGGTCTCGAGTTTGACCGCGCGCACTTGGTAGACGGCGCTCGTGGAGCCACCGGCATCAGCAAACGTCAGCGCCGAAATTGGCGCGCTGGTGAGCCGCGTGAACGGGCCGGCCGCAGACGTGCCGCGGTAAACGTGATAGCCGACGATGGCGGAGTCGTTCGACGCGAGCCAGTTGAGGGTCGCCGTCGAGCCGCTGAGCGAGCCGCTCAGATTGCGCACCGGCAGGACCGGGTGCAGCCGAAGCGTCGGATCGCCCATCAGCGCAATGTGAATCTGGTTTTGCGAGCTGTTGTTCTGGGTCTGGTAAAGTCCGGTGTTGTTCTGTGCCATCCGCGCAACCGCGCCAACCGTCTCGCCCTGGCCCATCGGGTGGAAGAACCAGTGGGGGCGTCCCGACCAAACGGATACAAGACCGCGGCTGGTCATGAGCGGCGCCTTGAGGACGGTGTCCGGATGATCCCAGTCCCCGTGCCAGCTGCCAAACATCAGGGTGAAAACGCCGTGCACATCCCGGCTGATAAACTCGTGGATCGGTGCGCCCAAACCCGGGCCGGCGCTGCCGATGCCCATCAGGGCGGCATAACCGGAGTAAGCAAAAGCACCGACCATGAGATAGTCGTTGGCCGAGGTCTCGTTGATCCACACGCCCTCGCGACCGTTCACTTCCCGCGTGAGATTGCGGATATTGTTGGCTCCTAGAAGGGGAGCGAAGCTGCGAAACGCGCTCGCCGCCGGCGAGCCGCCACCAAGCGTGCCGAGGTAATCGGCAATCAGGGCGCGACGCGGCGGGTTCACTTCGCGGTGACGAAACTTGTGATCCTTTTTGAGATAATTGCGGAGCAATTCCGTCTCGCTCAGGATGACGGCGTCGATGCCCCAGTAATCATCACCCGGCTGATTCGCGAGGTCGACGCGGCCGACCTCGAGCTCCACCGTGGACGGGAGGCGCGTCTGGTCGAATTTGCCGTCGCCCGGGACGTTCGTGGAACGCGCGTTGTCGAAGGCATAGCGATGCGAGGACTGCACGTAATTGACGGTCGAATCGGTCCACGTGCCGTCCATATCGCCATAGTAGGCGTCAGCGGGCCAGGCACCGATATGATCGCCATGACCATCGGGATTCAGCTGCCCGGAATACGGCACCGGGATGTGGCCGAAGAGGAAAACGGATTTCACGTTGGCTCGATCGCCGTCGTAAATGCTCTTGATGAGCGCGCGGACATTCACGGGCGAATCGGTGCGCGCGACATCGCGGCGCACCACCGTCCAGCCGTCACCGGCGAGATCCTGCGTGAGGGTCTTGAGCTCCTCCGAGAGTGGGCCGGCCATCGTATTGTCGACGAGCAGCACCACTTTGCCGCGCTGATCGACCAGGGGCGACGTAATGCCCGTCTGGATATAACCATAACCCGTGTAGCCGCCGGCGGCTTTCACGATGCGGTATTCGTAAGCGGTGCCCGCCGTGACGCCGTTGTCGACATACGAGGTCGCAGAACCGGCGAGCGTGGTGCCGGCGCCCCAGGAGGTGGCGCCCGGTGCCTTCCGCGAAACGGTGTAGCTGGACGGCGTGCCGTTGGTATCCTGCGGCCACGACAGCGTGATCTGCGGGGGCGACGTCTGCACAGTGGATCCAACCTGGACGGAGTAGTCCCAAGTATTTTCAACAGCACGAGCGGTAGGAACGCCCAAACTGGCAACTAACCCGGCAATCAAGGCCAACGCTGAACACTTCGATCGAAACATAGTATACATAGATAGTCTTACGAACAGCACAGGTAGTTCCCCCTAGGCCCCTCTTCAATGCAACCTATTCACATTATCCATAACCGACTGCAGTCCAATTGAGAACGAATCCGTAGCTTGTGTTAATACCCCAGCGCTTTAAGTTTACCGAAGTTTTTATCCTGCGGTGAAGTCCCTATCTTTTCGCGGCCGGTCACCCAGAAAGCGTGAACCTGCGCGCGAGTTACAATTTGCCGCGGCCCGTGGTAGCTATCCGGCATTCCGGTCTGAGGTGGGCCGTCCGCTCCCGGGGCGGCCAAGCGCGACGCACCGTGGGACCGACCAAGCCGTGCGCGGAGCGCCCGGCCCACTCCATGTCCATGCCATGCCGTCGCCGCACCCACGCGAGACACCTTGCAACTTTCCGACCGTTTCACGGGTCTTCCTGTCATGCGTCTTTTAAAGACTCTCATGATCGCGCTGATCGCGGTCCTCGCGCTGACGGCCGGAGTCGTGGTGACGGCGGTGGTTGCCGTCGTGGGCGCCGCGGTTTTCTTCGGACGGCGCCTGCTGCGGCCTGCGCCGAAGCAACCCTCGATGACGGCCCCGCCAACGCCTTCCGCGCGTAGCGCCGGCGGCGGCGAGATCATCGACGTCACGGCGACCGAAGTGCGCTGAGTCGCCAGGCTTCCCCGCGGTCGCCTGCCGCGCCCCCACGCTCACTCCTCAGCTTCACTCCGCCGCCCGCCGAAAATCGGCTTCGCGATTCCAGTTCGCGAAGAGCGGCGCAACCGCCGCATCGATTTCCCGCACGCGCAGCAAGCCTTGGTCAACGCCCGCCGCGACCCAGCGCTGGACCGAAAACTCGCCCCGCCCCATCGCCTCCCGGGCGAGAGCTGTGAGCTCGCGCGGATATATTGCGGCAAGCGGCTCGAAGAATCCGTCACGGCGCCCGACCACGCCCAAACCGGCCCGACACTCCTTCGCGAGCTCCGCGAACCACGCCGCTTCCATCGCCGGCAAATCGATCGCGAGCACTGCGAGATGCGCGTGGCCGGTGACCTCGAGCGCCGCGGAGATTCCTGCGAGCGGGCCACCCTCCAGCACGCTATCGTCGAGCCTGCTGGCAAACCCGGTGGCTTGATGGGCCCACGTCTGATCAGGTCGCGCGGACAGCCAGACGTCCGCTGCACCGGCCGCCTGCAGCACATCTCGCTGACGCTGCCAGAGCGGTGTGCCCGCGATTTCGAGCAGCGCCTTGTCGCGCCCCATGCGGGTCGAGTGGCCGCCGGCGAGCACCACTGCGTTGAAAGAAGAGAGCACGAAGAAGCACGAACCTACTTCCCGTTGGACAACTTACAACCCGGACGCCAGCGTCGCGCAAAACCATGGCCGAGACCAACCGCCCGCTGGCGAATCGCATCCTTATAGGTTTGGTCATCGGCGTAGTTGCCGGCGTGGCGACCCTCGCGTTGGGCAAGCCCTTCCCGGAAATTTTGCCGGTCGTGCGGAAGGTGTCGACGCAGGTTCTTGATCCGTTCGGTCAGATTTTCCTGCGCATCCTGTTCTTCGTGGTGATCCCGCTCGTGTTCGCTTCGCTCGCGGGCGGCGTGCTGCAGCTCGGCCGCCTCGACCGGCTGGGGCCGCTGGCCGGGCGCACGTTTTTCCTGTTTTTCCTCAACATGGGGATCGGCGTCGCGCTCGGCCAGTGGCCCCAGCCGGTCGAGGCGGCCGAGCTGCAGCACGCCGCCCGCGAGCGAAGCGAACACGAGCGGGATCACCACGAAGAACAGGATGCGC
>JANPIT010001009.1:0-11485 GCA_031425115.1 Opitutaceae bacterium
AATCCAACGTCGTACGGTCCCAAACCCGCGGCTTGGGGTCAAGCCGCTCCACCTCGGGAATGGTGTCACTGTGCTGGTCGGCGAAGCTGTTTCTCATGTCCATCGGCACCGCCGCATGTCGAACTCACCTCCAGTTCCGCCATGTCCGGCCTCACGCACTACCTTCGCCAGATCCGCCCGACCCTCACGTTGGCGGCGCCGATCGTGGTCGGGCAGGTGAGCCAGATGATGATGGGGGTGATGGACAGCGCGATGATCGGCCACTCCGGCACGGTCCCGCTGGCGGCCTCCGCGTTTGGCAGCAATGTCTTCAACATCTTCTACGTCGTCGGCATTGGCTTGATGGTGCCGGTATCGATCTTGGTCGCGCGGGCGCGCGGCGCGCAGCAACCGGGGGAGGCGGCGGAGTATTTGCGTCATGGATGCGCGCTCGCCCTGGCGTTTGGGGTGTTGGAGACGCTGGCGATGGCGGCGCTGAGCACGCAGCTCGCGCGATTCGGCCAGCCGCCGGAGGTGCTGGCGATCGTGACGCCGTTTTATCTGCTGTTCGCGGCCTCGTTGACGCCGGTTTTTGTCTATCTCGCGCTGCGGCAGTTTGCAGAGGCGATGGGACACCCGTGGGCGCCGATGTTCATCATGCTGGCCAGCGTCGCGCTGAACGCGGGGCTGAATTGGATTTTCATCTTTGGAAATCTCGGCGCTCCGGCGCTGGGGCTGACAGGTGCGGGTATCTCCACGTTGGTTTCGCGGATCCTCGGGGCGCTGGTGATTTTTCTCTGGCTGCGCCGCGATGCGCGCGTGCGCGATGCCTGGCCGCGGCGCTGGTGGGGCGGTTATTCGCGGGCGCGTTTCACGGAGATGATTCAGCTCGGGTTACCGGCGTCCGGGATGTTGCTGTTCGAGACGACGGCATTCGCATTTTCGGGGATCATGATCGGCTGGCTCGGCGCGGTGCCGCTCGCGGCGCACCAAATCGCGATCAGCTGCGCGTCGCTGGCCTTCATGTTTCCGCTGGGACTTTCGATGGCGGCGGGCATGCGGGTGAGTCACGCCGTCGGTTCCGGGCAACGCTCAGAGCTGAGGCAGATCGCGTTCGGCGCGATTGGCCTCGGACTCGTGGTGATGGGGGTCTTCGCGCTTTGTTTCGGCTTCGGCGGCGAGTTGATCGCGAGCTGGTTCGTGCGTGATGCGGCGGTGATCGTGCTCGCCGCGCAGCTGCTGTTTATTGGGGCATTTTTTCAACTCGTCGACGGCGTGCAGGTGATCGCGGCCTCGGTGTTGCGTGGAATCTCCGACGTGAAACTGCCCGCGATCATCACCCTGGTCGCGTATTGGGGGCTCGCGCTGCCGCTGAGTTATCTGCTGGGGATCTGGGGATCCTGGGGCGCGCAGGGCGTGTGGCTCGGGATCGCGCTCGGGCTCACCTTTGCCGCGGTGTTTTTGACGGCGCGTTTCGCGCGACTGACGCGTCCTCGTTAGCTGAGGACTTCTCAGCTAACGTGATCAGGAAGAAACTTCCCGCTCTCTCCCGCCTTCCTGTTCAAATCAGCCCAGGGCCTCCGCCAGCGCGGCGATGATTTCTTCCGCCGGTTCCGTGCCGCAACACAGCCGGAGCAGATCCGGATCGAGTTTGCTGGCGGCAAGCTCGGCGATGCCCGCGGGAGTCGTCACGAGATCGTAGTGCGCAAGATACATGAAGGGACAGATCAGCGTCGTCTTCATGCCGAAGCTCGGACCCTTCGGCAACCGCAGCCGATCGTAAAGCGACTCCATGGATCCGCGCAGCGTGAAAGAAATCATGCCGCCCGTCATGTCCGGTGCGCGCGCGATCTGGAGATAGTTCTCACGGGAGGCGGGGTGCAACGCCCAGAAGACCGCGCGCACCTTCGGATGTTGTTCAAGGAACGCGGCGACTTCGGCGGTGTTGGCGTGAATGTCCCGCAGCACGGTCGCCGTCTGGGAAATTTGTGCGGCGAGTCGCGCGAGGTCGCCGGCATACACGGGCTCGAGGTGCGCCGCGGTTTGCTGGCGGAGTTCGACTGCATCGAAGCCGGTGGGATTCACCGCCACCAAACCTGCGGTCACATCGCCTTCGCTGGCGGTGTATTTGGTCAAGCTCGAGACAATGGCCGTCGCGTGCGGCAGCACATCGAGATCGAACACACTGGACACCGAGGGATCGAGGAGCAGGTGCGCGCCGTTCTGGCGGCAGAGATTCGCGAGCGCCGGCACGTCGGGGGTTTGGATCAGGGGATTCGTCGGCAGCTCCGCGAAGACGCCGGCGATCCGCGGCCCGTGTTTGTCGAAGATTCGCTCAATCGCCTCGCGATCCAGCGGGTCGCGGACGTAAACGTAGTCAGCCGGCGTGGACGTGAATTTTTTGAGGATGGCGATGGTATCGAGGTAGAGCCAACCGAGTTGAATCCAAACGGTGCGTCCGCGGGCGGCTTGAATCTCGGCGGAGGCGCGAAATGCAGCGTAGATGGCGTTCATGCCGCAATTCGCCAACAGGAGGTCGGCATCGCCCGCGGTGCGCAACGCGTGTCGCAGCACGCGGCGGATTTCGGCAGCGGCGTCGCCGGCAAAACGTTCCTCGGCATGTCTCGTCGGCAGTAATTTCAGCCGCACGAGGTGATCCTCGGCTTCACGCGACGAAAGAAATCCCCCGATGTTTTGCAGATACGTTTTCGCCCGCGCGTGCAGCTCCGGCGACGTGGGGTGTGAGACGCCGTGCAGCGTGTCGCCGAGGAATTTATGGCGGTGCGCTTGGGCGCCGAGGTGAGCCGTGAGTGCGACCGCCATCCGCGCGGACGACGTCAGCCAGACGGTGCGATCGGCGAGCAACGGAGTGACGGCGACGAAGTGGTCCGCCAGCTGTCGCGCGAACGGGTGCACCACGAACCGCGGGTAACCGGACGTGAGGTGCCGCATCGTCTCCGGATTTTTTTCTTCGTAGCCACGGACGTCCCGCATCCGGGGCAGGCTGCACGAGACGGCATGCGGGCTGGAGGGGATGCGCTGACCGAGGGGAAGGGGGGGGAAGACGGGCATGGGACGAAAAGTTAAGGGCAAAGAGTTGAGTTGGGAGATCGGAGAAGCAAGGGCACGGCGATCACCGGGCGTGGGGCAGCGTGCTGGTAGCATCGATCCAGATCGACCGTGTTTGAGGCGATTTCAGCATCGCAGAATTTTTGACCGCGGATTGCGCTGATAACGCGGATCAAGGCGGGAGAATCTCCGACGATCCGCGCCATCCGTTCACTATCCCTGAATTTGCACGCAAACCGACGCCAAAACGATCAATTGAACAGGAAGATCGGAAGGTCGAGAAGGCCCAGGCGTCCTCTTCCCGTTCTTCCCGACCTTCCTGTTCCTCGGGTTGTCTCAGTTGCGGCAGAGCCGCGCTAGGCGATCCGCGGTCAATGCCTTGGCTGGTCCTAGGGTTGCGGCCCTGCGCCGCGTGGGGTGTCATCAGGGATTGCGGTGAGATTCGCTTTGCGCCCGGGGGCGGCGCCGCGTTGAACGGGCGCGCATGAAACTTGTCTCCTGGAACGTCAACGGCGTGCGTGCGGCGCACAAGAAGGGCCTGCTCGATTTCATGGAGAAAACGCAGGCCGACGTGATTTGCCTGCAGGAGGCAAAGGCGCATCCGGGCGACGTGCAGCACATCGCGTGGCCGCACGGCTACGAGGTGTTCTGGAATCCGGCGGTGAAGAAGGGCTACAGCGGCACGGTGATTTTCACACGGCCGAAGCCGAAGGCCGTGACGCTCGGCATTGGTTCGCGCGATCACGATGGCGAAGGGCGCGTGATCACCGCGGAGTATGCGGATTTCTACCTGCTCAACGTCTACCAGCCGAACTCCCAGCGCGGGCTGACTCGGCTCGACTATCGCACGAAGGAGTGGGACCCGGCGTTTCTCGCTTATCTCAAGAAGCTGGAGAAAAAGGGGAAGCCCGTGATTTTCTGCGGCGATCTCAATGTGGCGCACACCGAGATCGACCTGGCGAATCCGAAGACGAACAAGCGCAACGCGGGCTTCACGGAAGAGGAGCGCACCAACTTCAGTCGCGTGCTCGAGCAGGGATTTGTGGATACGTTTCGCGTGTTCGAGAAAGGGCCGGGGCACTATTCCTGGTGGAGCCAGATGATGAACTGCCGGGCGCGAAACATCGGGTGGCGCGTCGACTACTTCGTGGCCAGCGCGAAGCTTTCGCCGGCCTTGAAGCGCGCCTGGATTTCTCCGGAGGTCATGGGTAGCGACCATTGCCCCGTGGGGCTCGAAATCGGCTGACACCCTGCGCGCCTCGCCCAAGCTCGCGTCTGCCCTATGAAACTTATCCTCAAGCTTCTCGGTGGACTGGCCGCGCTGGTTCTCCTGCTCGTTGTCGTCGCGTTTTTCCTGCCCCAGACCTATCGCACCGAGCGCAGTGTCGTCATCAATGCGAAGCCGGAAACGGTCTACGCGCAGCTGGCCGACTTGAAGGCGTGGAAAAACTGGAGCGCGTGGCATGAGCGCGATCCGGCGATGAAGCTGAGCTATTCGGAAAAGCCCACGGGCATCGGCGCGTGGAGTGCCTGGGAGAGCAAGACCGAGGGCAACGGCAAGATGACGTTCACAGCGGTCGAACCGGCCAAAAAGGTGACCTACACGCTCGAGTTTCCCGATATGAACATGGTCTCGACGGGCAGCTTGGAATTGCAGCCGGCCAGCGGCGGCGTCCGCGCGGTGTGGGTGACGGCGGGCGATCTCGGCATGAATCCGATGAACCGGTGGTTCGGATTATTTCTCGACAAGATGATTGGTCCGGATTTCGAAAAAGGTCTGGCGAAGCTGAAGGGGCTGGCCGAAGCCGCCCCGAAATGAACGCGCTGCCTGCGGAACTGAAGGCCCTGATGCTGGCGGCGCCTCCGCTGACCTTGGCCGCAGCCGAGAGCCTCACCTGCGGGCGAGTGCAGGCTCGCGTGGGCGAAGTATCCGGGGCGTCGAATTTTTTCCGCGGCGGTATCACGGCCTACTCTCTCGACCAAAAAGTCCGGCACCTCGGGGTCACGCGCGCGGCGGCGCGGCGCGTCAACTGCGTATCCGCGGAAGTCGCACGGCAGATGGCCGCCGGCGTGTGCCGGTTGTTCACGACGAATCTGGGCGTGGCGACGACCGGTTATGCTGAACCTTCGCCGGCCACAGGCATCGCGGTGCCCTTCGCGTGGTGGGCAATCGCCCGGCGCGGTGCGCGCGGGAAAATTACGGCACTGAAAAGCGGCCGCGTGGAGTGCCCCGGCTGCTCGCGCACGCAGGTCCAGGAGATCGTGGCGGACGCGGTGCTGGCGGAGCTGGTCGCGTATCTACGCGAGAGCCGCGTCTAAAAACGCCGCGGCGGCGTTGGTTCACGTCGCGACGTTCTGGAAAAACTCGATCACCTCACCACTGGGGCCTTCGCAGAAGAACAGGCGCACCGCCACGGCTCCGGCGCCGTTGGTTGTGCTGAGAGTGACGTCTTGCGGCTCCATCGTAATCGTGGCGCCGGCTTCGCGGACGCGGGTGGCAATCTCATCGAGGCGCGTCGTGCGCAGCGCGAAATGGGCCACCGCGCCGTTGGGAGTGGCGGCGTAGTCCGGCTCGTCGAAGATCTCGATGTAGTTGCCGTCGCCGGTATCCAACATGGTCGCACGCCGACCGGTCGCACGCAGGCTCCAGGAGATCTTCTCGGTGCAGCCGAGCACGTCGCGGTAAAATTCGAGCGCGCGGTTAAAATTCTTCGCCTTGATGCAGACGTGGTGGAAGCCGCCGTCGCCGAGAATAGGATTGGGCATGAAGTGGAGTAAGCTGAGAGCTCAGTGCTGAGAGTCGAGAGATCAAGCCGTCCAGACGAGCGGCGGCGGAGGAATTATACTCTCAGCTCTCGCGGCTTTGCCGCCCGCGCCTCCTCAGCGCGTCAGCTTCGTGACCAGCTCCATCAGCGGCTGCACTTCCTTCGGTGGCTGGACCCAGTCGCTGTAAAGCAGCTCGGGCATCGTGTAGCGGGTGTTGTAGAGATCGAAGTTCGCCTTGTCGCTGCGCGAGATGTGCCCGGCTTTCACGGTGGCGCCAGCGAAGAGGCCCACGGTCTTGGTGTAGCCAAGCAAGGGCGTGTTGAGGATTTCGTGATTGTTGCGCTCCTTCTCGGCGGCTTTCGGACCGGCCACGGCCTTGGCATCGATACCGATATTGAAGCGGTTACCGAACAGCCGGTGCGGAGTCTTCTCATCGGTAATGATGAAGATGCTCTCGACCGATTTGGCGCCGAGTTGGAAGCCCAAGCTGGCTTCGCCAGCGTTGATCAACACGGGGAGGCTCCAGCGACCATCGGGTTTCTTCACCAAGATGACGCCGTAACCGTCCTGCACGCCGAGGATGAAGCCGGCTTTGAACTGGTTGAGGATCAAGAGCGCTTTGGCGCTGCGAAAGGCTTCCGCGCTGGGGCGCAGGTCCGAACGCGTCTGGAATTCCTGCAGGATCGCCTCGCACGTTTCGATCCGCCGCACGAGATCGGCGCGCGTCGGTTCGGCATGAACAAGGGCGGTGCCGAACAAGGCAACGAGCGACAGGAGCAGGAAGTTTTTCATAGCGTTCGTGAGACTCAAATTGCGCGAAGTGTAGGCAGGCGGCGTTGCGGTTGGAAAGCGTGGATTCGGGACGGTTCCGGAAAGGTGGCGCCGCAGGGTTGCAGGCGAAGCAGGGCCTCCGATCGAAAACGGTGAGTGTCGGAGAAACCGCTCATGGGCGCTGATGCCCGCTAATCCGGAGAAACGACTAATCAACACTCATTGAGGGGAATTTTAGGAATAAAGAAGCCCGCTTTGGCCTGAATTCCGACACATTCCCTTTCTATTGTGGCTTAAATCAGTGCTTCTTCCACGGCTGGGAAATTAGCGCCCATCAGCGCTCATCAGCGGTTTCCTTCAAGATCGAAACTAGAACCGTTTACATGCCATTTGGGGTTTCGAGGAATCTAGTCCAGTCCCCGGGCGGCCACCTCATCTTCGTCCCAGCCGAGGTAATGTCCGAGTTCGTGTAAATAGGTGACGCGCACCTCTTCACGGAAGATTTCAACGTCGTCTTCCGCGAAGTCCCAGAGGTTTTCCAGATAAAGGAGGATTTGCGGGGGCGCAGGGTTATCGTGTGCCAGTTCCTGGCCGTGGGCGCTGCCCGTGAAGAGGCCGAGAATGTCATCGGGGAAGCCCTCCGCGATCACGTCGGCAGCCGGGAGTCGTTCATAGTGGACGGCGACTCCCCGCGCCAGAGGCCGGATTTCTGGCGGGAGCTGGCGTTGCGCGGCACCGACGACATCGGCGGCGGCTTGCGTGAGTTGGGTGAAGTCCATGGCCGGCAGCGATACCGTCTACCCGCGCATCTCGGCCGACAAGTCGAGTTGCTCAAATCGTCGGCCGAGCAGCCACAGGCCACAGCCGATTTCGGCCGCGAGGACGAGCGCCACGAACACGGCGGCGACGGCAATGGCGGCGATCGGCCCCACCAGCGCTTGCACGATGAAGAAGAGCAGGCCGGCCACGGCGACCGCAGGGAAGAGCGCGATCGCCATCGTAATGAGTTGCGCAAAGAAAAAAATCATCCGCTGGCCGATCACCTCCGGACCGCCGCCGCGGGTCCGACTCATCTGAAACCAACCGGGAAACACCAGCGCGGCGGCGTTGGGCACGAGCAGTTGCAGGGTGACCAGGGCAGGCGTGAGGACAGCGAGAGCAAGGCCGCCGGCGATGCGCAGGGAGGGCGTGAGCCAGGGCAGCCCCGCGCTCCCGGAGGGCACCGTGCAGGCGATCACCAGGAGCGCGAGCCACAGCACGGCGGTGAGGATCGCGATCGGGGTGAGCAGCTCGCCGACGATGATCTGCCAGCCGGGGAGCGGATAGGTTTTGAGGACGTCGGCGTGCGCGAGATCGCTTCGGATATCCTGGCGAGCGAATTGCGGCCCGACGACCAACGCGTAGAGGGCGAAGAAAATCGCCGCCACGCCCGCTATCGGCAAGAGGCCGCGCCCACTCGGCTGCGTTTCCAACCACAGGCAGCCACCAATGATCACGGCGGCGGTCACGAGCACGACGCGGGCGTTGAAATATTGCCACGTCGAGAGGAGGTTTTTCCACAGGAACGCGAGCTCCGGCCGGCCGGTTCCGGCGAGTCGGAATGGCGCCGGGCGCGCGCGCGTGGCACCGTTGCCAAACCGCCGGTCGCCCGCCCGCCACGCGGCGAGGCGTGCGCTGCGTTTCTGGGCCGCATCGACGGACGCATCTTCGAATGCCACCGCGGAACGCACGACCCACAGGTAGTGCAGCGCGACCACGGCGAAGGCCGGCCCCAGCGCGAGGAGAAACGCGGGCACGTCGACCGCGAGGAACGGCGCGAGCACGAGCTTGATGGGCCAGAGCAACCACGAGAGCGGAGCGGTTGTGGCCAGGGCGATCGCCCAAGCGGTGAGGACGGGCACGTCGATCTCGTTCGTGAAGGCGGGTAGCGCACCGGCCACGCGTAAGCGGGCGAGCGTGGCAGCGAAGAGCGCGAGGACCACGAGCAGAACCAGGACGCGGCGGCGCCAGGCGCCGAGCCCGACGTCGGCGAGGCGGGTGAGCGAGAAATTGGCGCCGCTGAAATGGAGGTTGAGCGTGGAAAAAACAAACCACCACCCGATCGCGTGGGTGAGGGCGTTGCCGCCAAGAAAGGTCCAGCGGTTCGAAAACAACATCATGACTCCCGCGCCGATCAGACTCCGGAACTGCGCGCTGAGGAGCCGGAAGTGCACGAGGCCGCGGCGCGAAATGGGTGCCGGAAAAAGAAAAGCGATCTCGGCTTCCGTGAAGCCGAGTGCGGCCCGCTGTGTCGGCACCACCCACATGAAGGTCGCGAACACCAGCAAGGCGAGGGCCCCAAACGCCATGGCCGCTGGCAGCCAGAATTGCGGCGAGACCTCGGCCAGCTGAATAAGTTGAGACGTCTGCGCCGAGGCCGTGTCTCGCATCCGGCTCGAGCTCTCGCCACCTATACCGCCGCCGATACCGCGAAAAAAGAAAAAGTAGAAATAGGCGCAGCCGACGATCGCGCCGAGCAGGTATTTGGGCTGCCGCAACCGGCGCGCGCGCGTGCGGAGCCAGTTTTGAAACGACGTGAGCCGAAGATAGAGGAGCGCGGCGAGCATGGAGCGACGCGTCACGTTTCCGTGCCGCCCGTCGCACGGATGAAAACATCCTCGAGGCTGACGTGCGGTTCTCCCTGGCTGAAGCGCGCGGCCACTTCGGCGAGCGTGCCGTCCGCGATTTTTTCCCCCTGCTTCAGGATGAGGACGTGCGTGCACACTTCCTCGAGCAGATGCAGCAGATGCGAGCTCAACACGATTGTCGCACCCTGACGCGCGCGGCTCAAAATGGAGTTTTTCATCCGGCGGATGCCGAGCGGATCCAGCCCCGTGAGTGGCTCGTCGAAAAACATCACGCGCGGCGCGTGCAGGAGCCCGCATGCGATCGCGAGTTTTTGTTTCATCCCGCGCGAAAGTTCACCGGGCAACTGGTCCGCTTTGTCCGCGATTTCGAACTCCTCGAGCAGGGGCTGCGCGATGGCTTCGTGGTCGCGCACGCCGTAAATCCGCGCCACGAAGTTCAGGTGTTGGCGGATCGTGAGGTAGTCGAAAAGCCGGGGTTCATCCGGGAAGAAGGCGAGGGTGCGTTTCGCGGCGATCGCGTCGGCCGCGATGTCATGTCCGGCGATCTGGATGGTGCCAGCACTCGCGGGGATGATCCCCGCCAGACAACGTAACGTGGTGGTTTTGCCTGCGCCATTAGGGCCGACCAGGCCCAGCACCTCACCCGCGCCGGCTCGAAACGAGAGATCCCGGACTGCAGTGAAATTGCCGTAGCGCTTGGCGAGCCCGTTGACCTCGATCATGGGCGGCGACGCTGCGGACGCCAAAACGTGCCGGCAAGCCCGCACGCCACGACTCGGCCGGATCCTCACGATTCCGGTTTCATCGAAACGGTCGTCTCTAGAAATCAAGTAACCCTTCCTGCGGCGCGCCGTCTTCCCCGGGGTCCGGCTTTGGCCGGGCAGTTACCACCCTCACCCGCTAGTATTCTATTCCGAATAGTTATGAAATTGTTCAAAGTCCTTATCACGACCGTCGCCATGGGCGTCGCGTCCGCTTCCATTGCCCAGGCCCAAGAGAAAAAGGGTCGCGGCAACATGACCCCTGAGGCGCGTATCGAGCAGATCGAGACCGCCGTGGGCAAGCTCACCGCTGAGCAGAAGACGAAGATCACCGCCATCTACGCTAAGCTGGCCGAGAATATGAAAGGCGGCGATCGCGAGAAGATGGGTGAAATGATGCAGGCGACGCGCAAAGAAGTTCGCGCCGTCCTTACGCCCGACCAGCAAAAGAAGTTCGACGACATGCCCCAGGGCCGTGGCGCCGGCGGTGGCGGTGGCAAGAAGCAGAACTAAGCTGCCCATTTGAATTGTCAGGGGTTGGTGTTAGTAGCCGCCGCGGATCGCAGCCCGCGGCGGCTTTTTCGTGTTCGGTGCAAGGGACATAGTCCTCGGAAAGAGGACGCCACCGGATTCGTTTCGACTCGGCGGAGCCACCGCGCAGCGTGCGCGCATGGTGGACAAAACACGCGTCGTCATTGTCGGGGGAGGAGCGGCCGGATTTTTCGCGGCCATCGCGTGCGCAGAAAAACTCGGCGTGGCGGGCGAGGTGACGCTTTACGAGGCGACCGCCCATCCGCTCGCCAAGGTGCGCGTCTCCGGCGGTGGCCGCTGCAATGTCACGCACGCCTGTTTCGAACCGCGGGAACTCGTGAAGCGTTACCCGCGCGGGGGCCGCGAGTTGCTGGGCGCGTTCCACCGCTTCCAACCGCGCGACACGATCGCGTGGTTCGCCGCGCGCGGCGTGGAAACGAAAACCGAGGAAGACGGCCGGATGTTTCCCGTCACGGACGACTCGGCGACGATTGTGGAGTGTCTCACGCGCGCCGCCGAGGCCGCGGGCGTGCGGATCATCACGAGTATGGGCGTGCGAAAAGTAGAACGTGCGGGTGCGAAATCGTTCTGGCTCACGCTCACCGATGGCGCGGGCGTGCGCTGTGAGCGGCTGCTTTTGGCGACGGGCGGCAACCGCTCGTCGTCCGGCTTCATCATAGCGGAAGCGTTGGGTCATACGATCGAGCCGCTGGTGCCGTCGTTGTTCACCTTTCATATCGACGACGCGCGCTTGATCGGTCTCTCGGGCGTATCGCTGGAAAACGCCGGCGTCAGCGTGCCCGGCACGAAGTTGCGGGAAAGCGGGCCTTTGCTCGTGACGCACTGGGGCTTGAGCGGTCCCGCGGTGCTGAAGTTGTCCGCGTGGGGCGCGCGGGAGCTCGCGGCGCGCGGCTATGAGTTCGCCCTGCTCGTCAATTTCGCGCCGCCGCACACGCGCGAGTCGCTCGTCCGCGAACTCAC
>JANPIT010001010.1:0-2059 GCA_031425115.1 Opitutaceae bacterium
TCGGAACGCTCCCCGCGAGCGAGTCGCAGAAGGGTGCGGCGGGACACATCGCGGGAGTGTGGGCGAAACAGGACCCGGTGGCCGCGGCGCAGTGGGCGTCGCAAATCGCCGACCCGGCGGCGCGCACGGCGGCCTACCCGCAGATCGTCAATGCCATGGCCGACAGCGACGTCTCGCGCGCTGCGGCGTGGCTGGAGAAACTCCCCGCAAGCCCGGAGCGCGACGGTGCGGTCGCAGCGTACGCGGGAAAAGTGACATCGAGAGATCCCGAAGGCGCGGCGGTCTGGGCCGCAACCGTGGGCGATGAGAACAAGCGCGAGAATGCTGTGCGTAACGTGTATTCCCAATGGAAGCGCACCGATGAAACCGGTGCGAACCGCTGGCTCGCTGCGACGCCCGCGCTGACCGACGACGCGAAAAAGCGCATCTACGGAAAGTGACCCGCGCTGCGGCGCCTCCATTTGCAGGAGATTTGTCCCTCTTGCGGTGAAGAAAAGTTCCCGATAGTGATCACCGCATGGGACGACAATGGCTCCATGCAAAACGCGAAGTCGCGAACCTGCGCAAAGGCGCGGTCGTCGGCAAACTCACCAAGGAAATCGCCGTCGCGGCGAAACTCGGCGGGCCCGACCCTGACGCGAATGCACGCCTTTTTGCGGCGGTGGAAAAGGCGCGCAGGAACTCGGTGACACGGGACGCCATTGAGCGTGCGATCAAAAAGGGCGCAGGCATTGGCGACGAAAAGATGGTGATGGAGCACATCGTCTTCGAGGGCTACGCGCCGCACAAGGTGCCGGTGATCGTCGAGGTGCTCACGGACAACAACAACCGCACCGCGCCGGAGATCCGGAATCTATTCAAACACGCCCAACTCGGCGCTCCGGGGAGCAACAAGTTCCTCTTCGAGCACGTCGGTCTGGTCGAGGCCCACACGGAAAAAATGGACGCCGACATCGAGGAAGCCGCCATTGAGGCGGGCGCGAACGAAGTCGAGCCCCTCACGCACGACCAGAACGATGACATCCCGGCGGACCGCAAAGGCGCGCGCTTCATCTGCGACCGCACGGCGACCGGCGCGGTGTCGAAGTGGCTCTCGCAAAACGGGTGGAGCGTGGTGACGAGCGAGTTCGGCTACCTGCCGAAGAACTTCCCCGAGCTCACCGACGTGCAGCGCGCCGAGGCTGGTGAATTCCTCCAGGAGATCGAGGATCACGACGACGTGCATCGCGTCTGGGCGGCGATCCAATAGAACGCTGACTATCGCTTTCGCGGGCCGCGCTCCGGAAAGAGCGTGAGGATGGCTTTTTCGTTCGCGCGGCACCAGCCGCGTTCGGTGATGAGACCCGTGACGAGACGCGCCGGGGTGACGTCGAAGCCGTAGTTCGCCGCGGGGCTGTCGGGCGGGGCAACGAGGACTTCAGCGTGGCGTCCAGTCTTGCCGTTTGCGCCGACGAGCAGGCCATCGACAAATTTCACCTCCTCGGAGCCACGCTCCTCGATGGGGATTTCGCGCAGGCCGTCGCGCATTTTCCAGTCGAACGACGAGGACGGCAGCGCGACGTAAAACGGGACGCGATTGTCGCGCGCGGCGAGGGCTTTCAGGTATGTGCCGATCTTGTTCGCGACGTCGCCGGTGCGAGTGGTGCGGTCGGTGCCCACGATGCAGAGGTCCACCATGCCGTGTTGCATGAGGTGGCCGCCGGTGTTGTCGGCGATGACAGTGTGGCGGACGCCGTGCTGCCCAAGTTCCCACGCGGTGAGTTTTGCGCCTTGGCTGCGCGGGCGCGTCTCGTCCACCCACACGTGGACGGCGATGCCGGCATCGTGCGCGGCGTAGATGGGCGCGGTGGCCGAGCCGTAGTCCACGAACGCCAGCCAGCCGGCATTGCAATGCGTGAGGATGTTCACGGGCGCGCCGCCTTTGCGCCGACTGATCGCGCGGATAAGCGGCAGCCCGTGCTCGCCGATGGCGCGGCAGGCGGCGGCGTCTTCGTCGGCGATGAGCGTGGCGGTCTCGCGGGCGATTGCGATTTTTTCCTTCGCAGTCGAGCCCCGCGCG
>JANPIT010001011.1:0-3164 GCA_031425115.1 Opitutaceae bacterium
GCGTGATCTCACGTTCGATCCCGAAACGGGAGAGACCACGGCCTCGGCACCGTTCGCGGAAAAATTTGCACCGACGTTTCGCGAGAACCCCGCGCTCATGCTCTTGATCGATCGCAAGCCGTCGCACTTGTCGCTCTGGGAGCTGCGCGACATGGTCGCTTACCTCGAGATCGAGCGCAGCCCCAAGCTGGCGGCCTACGCGGTGCGTTACTACGGCTTGATCGCGGACGTGCTGGGGCCGCTTATCGTGATCGCCATCGCGATTCCGTTTGCGGTGACGGGCGTGCGCGTGAATCCCGCGGTCGGGGTGTCGAAATCGATCGGGCTCTTCTTCCTTTATTATGTGCTGAACAGCGGGGCGACGGCGCTGGCCTCCAAGGGGTTTGTGGATCCCATGGTGGCGGCGTGGCTGCCCCATGCGGGCATGGCGGGGTTGTCGCTGTGGTTTTTCGCGCGGCTGCGGTAGCTTGGGGCGCTGCGACGAGGTGCATGTCGGCCGCAGGCTTCTAAGTTAAGGCTGACAAATTTTTTTTCCGGCGAAGTAACTCCGACTGAATACGTGTCAGCACCTCCGCGTCACACGCCTCGAAATGAAAACACTCCTTGTCACGGTCTCGCTGGCGATTGCTGGGATGAGTTCTGCCCACGCGCAAGTGTTCCGGCCCTCGGTCGGTAGCGGTGCAGTTGTTGGCGCGGTCGCGTGCGGTCTCATTGGCGGCCACAACGGTGATCGTTGGGCTCAGGGTGCGATTATCGGTGGAGTGGCGGGCGCCTTGATCGGCGCGGCCATTTCGCCGCAGCATCCGGCGTATCACACGCCGCCACCGGTGGTTTATCACACACCGGGCGGTTATGGCCAGCAGGTCTACACACAGCCGGGCACAACGGTGGTGCACGACGCGCCGATGGTGCAAAACGCGCCGGTTTATTACGAGCAGGCGCCGCAGGTTGTGCACGCGGCGCCGCCGCAAGTGGTGTATGTCGAGAGCGCGCCGCGCGTTGTTTATGTTCCTGCTCCGGCGCCTCGCGTGATTTACGCCGCGCCGCCGCCAGTCATCAGCTTCAGCTTTGGCTACGCTTCAGGTCCTCGTTACCACGGTGGTCATTCCGGATATCACCGCGGCCACTCAGGTCACGGCCGCGGGCACTCCTCCCATCACGGATATCGTCACGGCGGGCATCGCTAACGTTGCTCGTCCGTCCGACGAATCCCTCGAGACACCGCCCGTCGCGTTTCCCGCGACGGGTTTTTTATGGCGCGACTCGCGGGGCTGGGCTCGCGGCCAACGTGGCAGCACCTAGCGCGTAGTCGGAAAAGTCATTGCAGACGCCGGCGTGGGGACGGTCCTGTTTGTAGATTTGGAGGACACGCGCGTGCTCGTGATCGCTGGTGGGAAAAATCTTGGGTGGCTCGCCCGGCAAGAAAATCGCGGTGTAAGCGCGGTGGCGATCGAGCATGCGGCGGATGACAACCATGGTGCGGAAGAAACGACGAGCGTCTCAATTCGCCAGCGGAAATCGCTGTTTGAGCGTATGTAATGCGCCCTCCGGCGGCGCGTCGGTTGGCGGTGTCATGGAAGCACCAGAGCTCGCCGGAAAAATTGGAGCTGCGGGCAAGTCGAGCGCACCGCTTGCTCAGGCCCAGTTGAAATTGAAGCTGACGCTAATCCGCTCTTCGGCGACGCGGTTGCTCGCGACTTCGTGACGAAGCCAACTTTCGAACAGGATGACGTTACCGGCTTCGGCGGGATAGGTGACGTGCATCTGGTTTTCGCGGCGAGCGGACGGCAGCTTCGGCGGCGCGGCCATGAATTTACTGAGGCGCGGGTCCTCGAATTTGAGGCCGGGACAGCCCGACGGCGTGGCGACGTAATACGTGCCGCTGAGAAACGAGAGCGGGTGAAGATGGAGCGAGTGGGCCGCGGTGGGCGGCATGATGTTCACCCAGATATCACTGAGTGCGATCGACCGCTTGCGCAGGTCCATATCGAGGGTGCGGGCGAAGGCGCGGACGTGGCGGGTGAGCTTCTTTTCGAGATCGGCAAACGTGCTGGAGAAACGGTGCAGCTCGTTCATCGAAGCGTAGCTGGTGTAGCCGCCCGGGTAGTTCTTCTCGGACCATTTACGGCCGGCCGTATCGAACTCTCGGAGACGGCGGCATTCGTCGGCCAGCTCGGTATTGAGCCGGGCGAGGCCGGTCTTCTGCAAGGGCTCGCAGTAGATGAAGGTGGGGAACCAGGCGCGGATCGGCATCGAGAAAGTCCGGGGGAGAAGGCCTGATCAACGCACGCCGCACATCAACTTTTTCACCCAGGGGACCAAGGCGAAGAGGGCGAGCGTGGCGACACCGACGCCGATTGCCTGTTGTCCGAAAAACTCGGTCAGGCGATTCGACGCTGATATGAAAGCCGGTTGGAGCACGGCATTGAACTGCACGGTAAGCGCCGGCACATCGATGCCTGCGAACTCCTGCGCGAGATTCCTTGCTAGCGTGCCGCCAAGTTCAGTCGGGTGAGCCTCAGTGGCGACGATGTCGAGCGAAGCCGTGATTTTCTGCGCAAGAACGTCAGGGGCGACGCGGCCGAAGGTCGTAGCCGAGGCCTCGGCCAGTTTCAGGCCGAGGTCTTTGTGGTTTAAAAACTCGAAATTTCCAGCGAGTGCGCCGGCGAGCTTGTTGCCGAGGGCGGCGGCGAGGAACCAGATGCCCATCACGAGACCGGCGAGGCGCGCCGGAGCGAGCTTCGTCATGGTGGAGAGACCGACGGGGCTGAGTAGCATCTCGCCGACAGTTTGGAGGAAAAAGAGACCGACCAGCCACATCGGGCCGATCTTGCCGCCGGCGGTGAGCTTCGCGGCGGGGACCATCAACACGAACGAGAGGGCGACGAAGAGCAGACCGAGTGTGAACTTCATTGGGCTCGAAGGCTGCTTCGGGCCCATCGAGATCCAGAGCCACGCGAAAATCGGGGCGAGAATGATGACCCAGATCGAGTTGACCGATTGCCAGTAGGACGAGGGGAAAGTCCAGCCGGCGATTTCGTTGCGGGTGAGTCGGTCGGCGAAGAGCGAAATGGTGGACCCGGTTTGCTCGAAGATCGCCCAGAAGATTTCCGCGGCGAAGAAGAAAACAGGATGGCGGCGATGCGTTTGCTGTCCTGATCGGG
>JANPIT010001012.1:0-4224 GCA_031425115.1 Opitutaceae bacterium
AAATTCCACCAACTGTCGTCCAGTTTCCGCAAGGCCAACATGGGCGCGCCGGCCCAGGTGCACGGGATCATCTTCAACTCCATCAAGGCGGGCGTGGACATCGAAGTTCCCAAGATGCGGATGCAGCTTCGCCTGAACCAATTCAAGACGGCGAAACGGGCAGCGGCCGTGGCCAAGATTTTCGACACCCAAATCCGCGACGCCATGGTCGTGCGCCGTGCGGTTGCCCTGGGCTTACCGGTCGCCTTGGTCAGCGCCGAGGCCACGGATGCCGGTCCCGCGGGCGATAACGTGATCACGGATTACCGCAAGCTGGCCGGGGAAATCGTGCAGCATGTGCAGGCCTAGCGGTTCCTTGATTTTGACCCCCGTTCATTTTGCACGCAGTGATGAGTCCGTGGCACCTTCGCCGATGACGGAGGCGAATCGGCCGCTGGATTATTTACTGTATCCAGCCTGAGCAGCCCTTAACTTTTTTTGCCTCCGAGCCTCTCATGAAATCCACCGCCAAAGAATGGGACGAAGTGCGCGTCGCGTTTGCCTCGTCGATCATGGTCGACACGTCGCTCAGCAGCCTCGCGCAGAATCTCGACGGCCCCGAGTGGCCGATCAAAGGCAAGGACGAGACGCCGGCGAAATACATCGATCTCTCCTACGACGAAGTCGTCGAGCTGCTTCAGCTCAAGGGCCAGAAGCCGGAGCGGATGGATCAACTGGTCTCCGTCCTGAAAGAGACGCTCGCGTTCGACAGTCCCTTTGGCGACATGGTCGAACAAACTCAGGCGGCGTCCGAGCGCGACAATCCGTTGCTCAAGAATCTCGCGAAACTCGGCATCTCGGAGAATTTCCCGATTTCTCTAACCGCACTCGACGCCGGCACGCTGGAGTTCTGCAAACTGGAAGGGCTCACGACGCTCGGCGAGTTCGCGGTCCGCGCGCAGACGATGTCGCAAAACGTGATTGTCGGCGGCGATTTCAAGAAGCTGCTCAACGCACTTTCGCACGTCGACGAAGCGGTGCTGGCTGACCTTCTGCCATTCCGGCGCGGTCACAAGGGGCTGCATCTCATCGAAGCGCTCGCCCAATCCGCGCGCCGGCCCGATGCCGCCGCTCGCGCGGAAATTGCCACGAGCTGGTTCCGTGATGACCTCTCTGCCATCGAGAAGGACATGGCGGCGGGCGGCACGCTGTCCCGCTACTTTGTCACCCTGGGTAACCCGGAGGTCGAAAAGCGGGCCGCCGAGTTGCTACGGCCGCACTTACGCGTGCCGGCCGCGGCGGCAGCACCGGTCGTGGAGAAGAAAAAGGGTGGGCTGTTCGGTTGGTTTAAAAAGTAGGCGGAGGAGGTCGGAGCGACAGGTGCCGCGGGACGACAGCCCTCCGGCGCGGTCTGTGACTGTGCATCAGGCGCGCGCATTCGCGTTGTCCTGCAGTCCCGTCGTCCCGTAGTCCTATTGTATCTCCCATGCCTGAACCCGGCCCGATCAAGTTTCCCACCATCAAGCCGAGCGCGCCCGCCACGCTTTCATTGCGCCGTCGTGTCGCCGTGACGCGTTCGCCCTTTAACGTTTCCGAGGCCTCGCAGGCCGCGCGCGACTCGATCAAGGCGATCGTTTCCGCCACGCGCGCGCCATTCGGCGGCGGCACGGTGGCGGTGGAAGCGGCGCAGGTGGACGTGCTCGAGAAGACGCTACGCCAGCTCGAACTCACACTGGCCGACCGCGAACGCGTGATCGCCGAGAGCGAATCACGGCTGGCGGACCGCGAGCGCGACTTGGCTGAGATGGAGGCCCTGCTCCTCGCGCGCGAAAAGCTCCTCGCCGCCTCGCGCCAGCCGGCGCCGGCCCAAGCCGCGATTTCGCCCGAGGAGAAAGCGGCGCTCGAACAACTGCGAGCCGAGCTGGAGCGCCAAGAGGCCAGCCTCAAGGAAGCGAAGGAAGCGCAGCGCGGCCGCGAGCAATTTCTGGACGAATCGGAGACCAAACTGTTCGAGAAAGTGCAGGCGCAGCAGGAAAAAGAAATTGAGCTGGAGCAGCGCGAGGAAGACCTGAAGGCGCGCGATCGCCGCGTGCGCGAACGCGAGGCCGCGGTCGATCCCCAGTCCGCCGCCGCCCTCAAGGCCGACGACGAGAAAGCGAAGAAGCGGGACGAGTTCAACGAGTGAGCGCGGGGGCGTGATTTCACCGACGCTGGGGCTTGCATGTGCCACCGGCGTCTGACTTCGTGGCCGCGGTTTCGCCGTCCCCATGGTCTACACCCCACGTCTCGTCGCAGTGCTCACGGGCGCTTTGTCCTGCTGCAGCTACGTCCCCGCGAAAGATTATCGCGTGACTCTGGCGCCGGCTCCGGTCGATCGTGCGGTGCAAGTGGTCTCGTTCTCGTTCCCGGCCGACGCGCCTCGGCCCGCGGTCCTGCGCAGCGCGGGAAGTTCCCGCCCGGTGCAGATCGCGGCGGACGGCACGGCGTCAGTCATCGTTGATGCGCAGAAGGCGGGCGAGACCCTCGTGTTCACGCTTTCTGCTGCGGGCAGTGACTCGGCAAAGTCGCGCGACGCCGTGACGGTGACACGCGAAGCCGGGCGCCTGAGCGTCGCCGTGAACAGTGCGCCGGCCTTCGTTTACCAGATGGACAAGGAGGCGCTGCCGCGGCCCGACATCAAACCGGAATACAAACGCGCGGGTTACCTTCATCCGATCTACACGCCGACGGGCAAGATCGTCAGCGACGATTATCCGCCGCAGCACATTCACCACCACGGGATCTGGTCGCCGTGGACGAAGACTTCGTTTCAGGGGCGGACGCCGGACTTTTGGAACATGGGCGGTAAGACCGGCACGGTGGAATTTGTCGCAGTCGACCGCACGTGGAGTGGCGCCGTGCACGGCGGATTCACGGCTCGCCACAAGTTTGTCGATCTCTCCGCGCCGACGCCGGTCGTGGCGCTCCATGAAACTTGGGAAGTGACCGCCTACCACGCGCCGAACACGGCGCGGGTGTTCGACCTGATGCTTACGCAAACGTGTGCGACGAACGATCCCTTGATTCTGCCGAAATATCACTACGGCGGTCTCGGGTTTCGCGGGCGTGGCGAGTGGCTGGGGAAGGGCGATAAAGCAAAATTTCTGACCTCCGAGGGTGAGACGGATCGGATCAAAGCCAACGCCCAGCCGATGCGGTGGGTGCAGGTTTGGGGCGAGCTCGAAGGCGGTCCGATCGGGCTCGCGGTGCTCGGCCACCCGGGCAATTTCCGCGCGCCGCAGCCGGTGCGCGTGCATCCAGGCGAGCCCTACGTCTCCTTTACGCCCTCGGAAGCGGGCGAGTGGCGGATCGAACCGGGCCAGCCGTATGTCGCGCGGTATCGCTTCATCGCGGCAGATGGCGCACCGGATCGCGCACGCATGGAGGCGCTCTGGCAGGGCTTCGCACAACCCGCGCGAGTGACGCTCACGGCGACGCCGTAACTGAGTTTATCCTGCAACGCTCGATTCCTTTCTCATGGAACCAAAAGAACCGAATAACAAACGACTCTTCGCCGTGCTCGCAGCCGCATTCCTCGGCTGGATGTTCGACGGAATGGAGATGGGCCTTTTTCCTATCATCGCGCGACCTGCACTCCTCCAGATGCAGCAGGCGCAAGGCCTGGCGTTAACGGATGCGTTTGTCGCGCAGTGGATGAGTTACGCCACGGCTTCGTTTCTGGTCGGTGCGGCGTTTGGCGGCGTCGTGTTCGGCTGGCTGGGCGACAAGATCGGTCGCGTGCGAGCGATGGCGGCAAGCATCCTTGTCTACTCGGTTTTCACCGGCACGATTTATTTTGCGCAGCAGCCGTGGCATCTTTGTGCGGCGCGCTTTCTGGGTGCCCTCGGCATGGGCGGTGAATGGTCGCTCGGCATTGCGCTCGTGATGGAGGTCTGGCCGGAGAAACATCGGCCACTCATGGCCGGCGTCATCGGCGCCGCGGCCAATGTCGGCTTCGCTCTCATTGCAATCGTGGCGATCTTCTTCAAGGTCACGATCGATTCGTGGCGCTGGGTTGCCCTCATCGGCGCGGCGCCGGCGTTACTCACCTTTGTCGTGCGACTCTTCGTGCCGGAGTCGGAAAAGTGGCAGGCTGCCGTCAAGGCGAGCCCGACCAAGGTGCGGCCGCTCGCGGAAATTTTCGGTCCAAGCATGTGGAAGACGACGTTGATTGCCACCGGTCTCTCCTCGGTCGCGCTGATCGGA
>JANPIT010001013.1:0-1845 GCA_031425115.1 Opitutaceae bacterium
CCGCAACCCCGCCCCCCCCCCCTTTTACCCGCTCCCAAATCTCTTTCTGAATCCGGGGGGTCGCGCCCCCCCCGCGGGGGGCGTCTTTTTGCCGGGCACCCCCCGGCGCGCCCCCCCGGGCCCCCGCGGCCCTACCTTCCCCGCAGGAATGCAGTCAAAAAATCAGCAGCCGTTGGTGTGACTCATCGCTCATGACGCGCGAAAACTCCCAACGTGGATCTTCAAGCGGGAGATCGCTTGTCACAAATTCCCCGTCGTTCGTCACAAACTAATCGGCAAGGCGTTTGCGCTCGCTTATGCATAAAGGCGCTAGCCCACGGTTCCTCCTTCAGCGTGCCCGCTCGGCCGACGCAATCCCCTGGGCGTCATTGCGACAGTGTTCACGCGTTCCTGCCTATCCGCACCCGCGTTTCACTGCTTCCCCTACGCTTTTGATATTTCCCATGAAATCGAACTCTGTCGCCTTTCACCGTCAATCCCGCCGCGAGGCTACCCGCTTCAACTGGCGAGCGTGGTGCACTGGACTGGCCGCCTTTGCGCTCCTGCCACTCATGGTGTCGGCCCAGACGATCACGAGCGCGGTGCCCGGCGCCATCAGCTACCAGGGCAAGGTCTCCAATGCCGCCGGCGCGCTCGTCGGTGCCGGGACACCGGTCAACCGGACGATCGTCTTCCGCATCTGGAGTCACCAGAGCAACAGCACGGTCAGCGATCTCGTCTACTCCGAGCAGCAGACCGTCACGATCTCCGAAGGCGAGTTCAGCGTCCTCATTGGCTCGGGCGGCGCGGTTTCGGGCACGCCGCTCGGCTATGACGAGTCAGCGAAGGGTCCGCCCTCCACCACCGTCGCCTCATCCGCCGTCTTCGGCGGCGCCACGCGCTATCTCGGTGTGACCATTGATGATCCCGCGACCACCGCCGATCCCGAGGTTTCGCCGCGCCAGCAACTCGTCACCTCCGCCTACGCCTTCCGGGCGAAATACGCCGAGGCCCTCGGCTCCAACGGCGGCGGCTCGCTGACCGTGGCGGACAACGGCAATGTCGGCCTCGGCACTGCGGCGCCGGGCTTTCCGCTGTCGTTCCCCAGCACGCTCGGCGACAAGATCGCGCTCTACGGAGCTTCGGGCGCTTCCTACGGTTTCGGCGTTCAGGGGAGTCTGCTCCAGGTCCACACCACCGGCGCGAGTGACGACATCGCCTTCGGTTACGGCTCAAGCGCCGCGATGACGGAGACCATGCGGATCAAGGGCAACGGCTACGTCGGCATCGGCGTGAGCACACCCGGTGCCGCCGGCGGCGCTTGGAGCAAGGCCAGGCTCGCGGTCGACGGCAACATCGCCCTGCGCGGCGAGGCGGGCGGAAATGATTGGGCCAATCAGCGGCTGCTCTTTGGCGGCGACGGCGGCGGCTGGTCGATGTCGTTCAACTCGGTCACTAACCTCGGCGTGATCAATTCGGCGGTGATGACGCTCAAGGACAACGGCCTGGTTGGTATCGGCACCTCCACGCCGTCGACGGCGCTCGACGTCAAAGGCGCCATTAGCCTCTTCGACGGCGTCAAATCGCGCAACGCCGGCGTGTTCGCCTCGTCCAATGGCGCGATCATCGATTACGGGGTGAACGAGGCCTCGACCAACCGTTTCGGCGGCTCCTACACCCAAGCCGATCAGGGCGGCCTCGTGCGGGTCAACTCCACCGCATTGGCCGGTAGCCTCTTCTCCTTCTATGGCCGAGTGGCCGGTGCCACTGCGCTAAACGAGCTGCTCTCGATCACTTCGGTCGGTAGGGCCGGCATCGGCACCAACTCGCCGACCACCAAGCTGGATGTCCGCAGTGGTGCGATCA
>JANPIT010001014.1:0-16683 GCA_031425115.1 Opitutaceae bacterium
CGCCCCGCGGAATTTTGGCGAGAAACGCCGTGAGTTTCGTGCGAAGCGCGCGCGGATCAAAATCTCCGGCAACCGCGAGCACGACGTTCGCCCCCACACACAGCCGGCGATGCAGCGCCACGAGATCCGCTGGTTTCAACGCCTGCACACCTGCCGGGGTGCCATGCGCGTCGATCGCGAGCGGGTGCGCGCCGAAGAATTTCTCGCGCAGCCGTTTCCTCGCGAGCGTCACAACATCGTCGTCGTCCTGTTGCAGCGCTGCCACCTGGGCGTCGCGCTCGAGCGCGAACGTCGCGGCCGTGAAGGCGGGTGCGAGCACCGCATCCGCGATCACCTTGATCGCGCGATCGACGTCCGGCGGTAGCACCTCGGCCGCGAGCCCGATGCTGTTGTTGCCCGAAAACGGATAGAACGATCCACCGATTTCCTCGATGAACTGCGCGACCGCCGCCGCGCTGCGCGTGCGCGTGTCCTTGGTGAGCATCGTGGCCAGCAGGGCCGTCGAGCCGCGCTTGGCCGGATCCTCGAAGAGCGGGCCGCCCTGCATCAGAAGCCGCAGATGCAGATTCGGGAGCCGTCGATCGGGTTGCAGCAAAAGCCGGGCGCCGTTCGGCAGCTTGATCTCGGAAAATTCCGCCTCGCCCGAAATGGTCGCTGTGACCGCCGCCGTCGGCTCGGCCGCGCTGGTCGGATTCAGCGACACCGCGGTCAGGCGTTCCGGCACCAGATATTTCTTCAACGCGGCGCGCACGTCGGTCGGCGTCACCCGGCTCAGGTGGACGAAAAACGTGCGGCTATGGCCGAGGTCGCCCACCACCACTTCGGCAACACCCAAACGCGACGCTTGGCCGCTCATCGTCTTGCGCGAATTGATCTCGCCGACCACCAGCTGGCGGATCGCCTTTCTCAACTGACTCGCCGTGAAACCGCGCTGCGCGCACCGGACCAGCACCCGGCGGATCGCCGCCTCGGCCGCTTCACGCTTCGCCGCATCGCAGGTAAACGAAACACAGAACATCCCCGTGGTCCCGGGATTCCAGGCGGATGCGTCGATGGAGTGAACCAACCCCGCCTTCTCGCGCACTTCCTGCCACAGCACCGAGCTGTCGCCGCTGCCGAGCACCATTGCGAGGAGGTCGAGCACGGGCGCATCTTCGTGGGTCAAACCCGGGATCGGCCAGGCCAGCGCGGCCCGCGTCACCTCGACGGCCTCGAACCGGTGCTCCGCCCGGGGGGCGAGCTGCGCCGGCTCCTCTGGCACCAACACCGGCGCGAGTCGCACGCGCGGAGCGACGCCAAAGTGTTGCTCCACGGCCGCGCGGGTCGCGGCGAGATCGATGTCGCCCACCACCACCACCACGAGATTGTTCGGCACGTATCGAGCCCGGTAATACGTATAGAGATCCTCGCGCGTGACCGCGGAAAAAACATCGCGGTGCCCAATGATCGGCTGGCGATACGGATGCTCGCGGAACGACGTCGCGAACAACGCGTCCCACAGCCGGTTGTCCGGATCGTCCTTGGTCATCGCGATCTCGCGTAGAATCACGTCCTTTTCCTTGGTTGCTTCGTCCGTGGGCAACGTCGAGTGCAGCACGGCGTCCGCCAACAAATCGATCGCTACCCCCGTGTGCTCGCTCGGCAGATCGATGTAGTAAACGGTGCGGTCGAAGGTTGTGTAGGCGTTGATGTAGCCACCGTGTGCCTGCACCGTCGCGCTGATCTCGCGGCCCGCGCGCCGCTCCGTGCCCTTGAACAACATGTGCTCGAGATAATGCGACAGGCCTGCGCCGAGATGAGCCCCTTCGTGCACGCTCCCCGTCTTCACCCACACCTGCACCGAAGCGAGCGCGGCCGACGTGTCACGCTTCAGGATCAGCGTCAGTCCGTTGGCGAGCACCGTCCGCTCGATCGGCTCGCGCCAGAATGAATCCAACAAACGAAAGTCAGCGGCAGCAGTGTGGGTTTTTGACATGGACGGGCGAGAAGGTGCGACGAGCCATCCCGAGTGGACAAGCTTCCACTCAGTTACTTTCGAAACGCGACGCCACGCCAACCACTCAGGCAGCCCCAAACGCCTCGGCGGCGGATGTCCCGCGAGGCCGGCGCGCCGGCTGAAACGGTTTCACGAATGCGTCGTCGAACTCGAAAATATCGGAGAAGTCCTCGCGCCGATCATTCTCGGTCTTCGAAAATACATTATACTCGATCAGGTTGAAGACGATGTCTCCGAAATCGCGGCAACGCTTCACGCCCCACGTGTTGAGCACCATCTTCGCCAGCGGCCCAAACTGATCCAACGCGTAGGCCCGCAGTCCCTCCAATAATTCGGGCCCGCTCACGTGACGGGAACGCTCGGCGCGGGAGGCGTCCTTCTTGCGTAACTCCTTAACCGTGTGATCCAAACCCAAGCGAACGAAGTCGTAGGCTTTGCGATCGAACCGGGCATCCTCCTTGCAGATCAAGGTCACGATTTCACTGAAATCTGGGTTTTGCATGAGGGCGGATACGAAGGTTGGCACACCGCTGCGCGCCCTGCAACCCCACGTTCAGCCCGCTGCCCTATGCGTGTTATTGCTAACGAATATTATCTGGAGAATTCCCTATACCGCGTCAAAAGAATGCAAAAGATGATCGCCTCCACCCAGACAAATCACCCCCTGTCAGGTAACGGCCAGAGCGTCGCGCGGTCGTTAACCGCCGTGGAGTTGGCCACCACTAAACTCAAGTCCGCCGGACTCCGCATCACTCAACCCCGTTTGGCGATCCTCGCCGCATTGAGCAACCGCGCGCAACCGACGAGCATCGAGCAGCTTCACGAAGACGTCGGCCCCGACAATTGCGACTTGGTGACGGTTTACCGCTGCATGGCGGCGTTTGAGGAAATTGGCCTGGTCCGTCGTGCGTTTTTCCACAACGGCACCGCCCTTTACGAAATCAACCTTGGCCAGCCCACGCGCTATCACGTCGTCTGCAAGACCACGAATCGCGTGGAAGAGCTGGATGGCGAAATCTCCGATGAACTACGTCGCGCGATCGACACCGTTCAGGAGAAACTCCGTGCCCGCGGCTACTGTGATGTCGGCCATATCGTAGAATTTTTTGGCGTCGCTCCGCAGAACTCCCGCATCGCGTCGGCGACCGCTCCGGTCGTGTCCGCCCCGCGCTGAACGTCCCATCACTTGCCAGGTCCAGGAAAGGCGCGGGCGAAAGCCCGCGCCTTTTTGCTTATTTCGCCGCGGCGAGGTTCGCGGCCACGTGATCCCACTGCACCACGTTCCAAAACGCCGTGATGTAATCGGGACGCCGGTTTTGATATTTAAGGTAGTAGGCGTGCTCCCAGACATCGAGACCGAGCAGCGGCGCCGCGCCCTCGCTCAAGGGTGAATCTTGATTCGCCGTCGAGGTGATCGCCAGTTTGCCGTCTTTCATCACCAGCCAGGCCCAGCCGCTGCCAAAGCGCTTGGTGGCCGCATCGGCAAATTGCGTCTTCATCGCGTCGAAGGAACCAAACCCTTTCGTGATGGCCTCCGCAACGGCTCCCTTCGGCTGACCGCCACCATTCGGACCAATTACACGCCAGAAGAACGCGTGGTTCACATGCCCACCGACGTTGTTGCGCAAGGCGGGACGGACTGCTTCAGGCGCCGCACTGAGATTTTTTAGCATCTCTTCAGCTGACATTTTCTGCAGCGCCGCGTGGCTCGCGAGGGCGGTGTTGGCGTTCGTGATGTAGGCCTGATGATGCTTCGAGTGATGAATCTCCATCGTCTTCGCGTCGATGTGCGGTTCGAGCGCATCGTAAGCATAACTCAGCTTCGGCAACGTAAACGGCTGCGGGGTTACCGATGCGCTCGTCGCTGCCGACAGCGGCAGTGCGCCCAATCCGAGGAAAGCTGCGCCAGCACCGATCGTTTTCAAAGCATCGCGCCGCGTGACCGAGTCAGGGGGGTTCATGCGCGGAATCGTAATGGGACTCGTCGGATCCGCAAGCCTCGCTCCGCTCAAGCCGAGCCGCTGCCCAACCGAATCCGCGGATCGAGCCAGAGCAGCAAAAGATCGCTCACCAGCGTGCCCACGACGCCGAGCAGGCTCAGCACCATCAGCATCGAGGCCGCGAGATAAAC
Organism: Opitutaceae bacterium; assembly: GCA_031425115.1. Lineage (GTDB taxonomy): Bacteria > Verrucomicrobiota > Verrucomicrobiia > Opitutales > Opitutaceae > ER46. The sequence continues at coordinate 4,128 of JANPIT010001014.1, forward strand.
ATCCTCAGCCACCAGCGCATCGAGCAAGGTTGGCCCGATCATGGGGAGGCTGAGCACCATCGCGACAATCGCGCCGCCGGAAACGAGATGAGGGAAAAGACTGCCAATACTCGAGATGAAGGGGTTCAAGGCCAGTCGCACCGGATATTTCAGGAGGAGCGGGAGCGGACGCACGCCTTTCGCGCGAGCAGTGGTCACATACGGCTGCTTAAGCTCATCGAGCAGGTTCGCCCGCATCACGCGAATCATGCCTGCGGCTGAACCAAACCCGAGCACGATGACCGGGAGCCAGATGTGTTTCAGCAAGTCGACGAACTTGCCCCACGACCAACCGGTCATGGTCGCATAATCCGGTGAAAAAAGTCCGCCGATACTCAAGCCCAGCCAGCGCTTCGCCAGATACATGATGACCAGCGCGAGCAAAAACGAGGGCACCGAAACGCCCAGAAAACCCACGAAGGTCAGCGCGTAGTCGCCGGCTGAATACTGGCGGACCGCGGAATAAATGCCCGTCGGCAAGGCAAATGCCCACGCAAACAACACGGCGGCGAACGAGACGAGGACAGTGAGCACGATCCGGTCACCGATCACCTCCCGGGCGGGCTTCTCGTGCTCCATCGACAAGCCGAGATTGCCCTGCAGGAGACCGGCGTCTGCGGGTTGAAAGCTGGTGAACCAAAGAAAGCCCATCCACCGCGCGTAGCGCTGGATCATCGGTTCATCCAAACGGAAATTCCGGCGCAACTCAGCCGCGAGTTCCTCCGTCGCAGAGGTGCCTTCCATCTCCAAGCGGGTCACGCGAATCTCGGCGAAATCACCCGACGGAAGCTGCACCAGGGTGAACACGATCACCGACACCACGAGCATCGTCGGCACCATCAGCACCAGGCGCCGCGAAATCAGCGGGTGGCGCGCCGCGACCAGTAACAGTCCTACCACTACAGCCGCGATGATGAGAAAACGGAGCAACGTCGTCAGCGAACTCGTTTCTGCCCCGGTCACGGCGGCGGTCACCGAACGCGGCCACGGCGTGATCGTGACGATGGCCTCTTTCGTCTGCGCGACAATCGCCGGAACTTCGGTCGCCCGCTCCCAGAAATACGTCTCAATGCCCGCATTCGCCGGCGACTGGAAATTGGCGCCGAACAGCGCCGTGCGCGGCACGTTCTTGAAACCCTTCTTCACCACGACGAGCTGGGGCGGGGGGGTTGCGATGCTGATCGTCCAGACATGGTCCGCCGCGATTTCCTGCACCGCGTTGAAATTCGCGATGCGGTCCGCCTCGCGCGTCATCCCACTCGCCTCGTCGAGCAGCTCCATCGCGCGACGCAGTGGATGGCCCCGCGGCGGTTCGATGGCATTCGGACGGTTGGCCGCCGGATCGCCGTGCAGCCCGCCGTATTGATACCACCAGCCGAATCCGGGCGCGTAGAACGACTCGAAGTAAGTCGGCACGAAATTCCGCGGCTCCACCAGTGGGTAGAATTCGCTCTCACCCGTCCACACCGTGAAGTCGTGTTCGTAGGTGAGTTTCTCCTGCTCGAAAAGCCGGCGCGCACGCGAGCGAAACAGCACGCGCACCCCCACTCGTGCCCAATCGTCGATCACGAATTGCGCGGGCGCATCGGTCGTATAGTCAGTCGCGTTGAGCGTGAAGGTCATCCGGCTGCCGTCGGGAAACGTCCGCAGCCCCTCGTCATCGCGTTTCGTCAAACCGATCTCGTCCAGCAGCGCGTTGGCGCGGGCGGGATCGTAGGCCGTGAACGAGTGCAGCAAGCGCGCGTTGTGGTAAGGCGAATCGGGCGGCGGTGCGATCTGCGCCGGTTCCACCTGGCCGTTGAACTCGGCGTTGATGATGTCCCGCCGGTTGATCGCGAGCGAGAGCGCCTGACGAAAACGCGTTTCGTTCAACAGCCGGTGTTTCTCACGCGTCTCGGGTCGCTTGGGATCGATGCGCCGGTTCAAGTTGGGAAACACCGTGAAGAGAGACTGGGTGCTAGGCTTCCAATGATACACGTCGTAGCCGTGCTGTGCCGCACCGCCGAGCAGGAGGATGTGATCCTCGTAACGGATATGGCGCTCCTGCATCGATAGCTCGCCGTTCGCCGCGGCTGTCGCGATCAGCGTGTTCGTCCTGATGTCGATCACCAGCCGATCGAGGTAAGGCAGTTGATTGCCCTGCGTGTCGACGGCCCAGTAGTAGGGATTACGCACCAGGATCTGGGGCGGCGTCGGATTATAGGTCTGCACGACCCACGGCCAAAGGCGGGGATGCTCGGGGTTCAGATAGTGTTTGATCTTCTTGTAGACGGCCACCGGGCTCGCGAGCTCGAAGGCCTCCATCGTGCGGCGCACGACTTCCGGGTCGCCCAGCGCGGGGTGAAATTTCCGGAGGTAGTGAGCCGGCACGATGTGCTCGGTGTGGTCCTCGTAATTCATCCCGGTGGAGGCGAGCCGCTCGAGAAAGAGCGGGTTGGGCTGCACGAATTCGAAACGCACGTGCAGGTCGTCGAGCTTCGAAACGTGGCCCTGCGTCGACCCCGCGCGCAGAAACTTGGGCTGCACGTTGAAGTATTTTATCTCATGCTCATACCAGTAGACGATGTCGTCGGTCGACACAGGCTGGCCGTCCGACCATCGCATCCCGCGCCGCAGCTCGAAGGTATAAACCCGGTGGTCCGCGGAGACCGTCCACGATTTCGCGATGTGCGGGACAAGTGGATACCCCTGCGGCGACCAACGCACGAGATTCGAGCCGGACAGCCGCCAGTAGATCGTCTTGAGATCGTCCAACGAGTTGGCGAGCCGTTGCCAGGTCCCGCCGTAGCGGCCGATGCCGTCGACCCCCTCCATCACGACCGGCTCCGAGCCCGTGCGTTGCGCGACGGGTGGCAGACGACCTTCGCGCACCAGCTCGGCCAGCACCGGCGCCTCTCCGCGTGGCTGCCAGGCTGGCTGGGGTGCGTTGTAGTCGACGGTCCGCGTGATGACGGGCGGGTTGGTGAGGTTGAGCAGCCGGGAGCCGTCCCGCGCTTTCTGCACCGCCGCGAGTTCAGCGGCGGGCGGCGGGGCGGGAGGCGTTTGCACGTCCGGTCGAAACGCCCGGCCAAAACCATACAGCAATGCCGTGAGGCCGCAGACGGCTGCCATGAATCCGCCAAACACAATTAACAGGCACCTTTTCACGAGGGGTGAGTCGGGAAAAAACGGCGCGCCCCGAGGCAACGCAACGCTCTTCGCGTCCCGGGTGCGCCACGTTTCCCGGCGGTCGGATGCGTCGCTGGATGCTTGCCAAACTCTCGACCCACTCCGAACGTCCGCCGCACCCCTGATCACTATGCGCACCCCGATTACTCGTCGCACTGCCCTTCGTTCGCTTGCTGGCGCCGCCACGCTCGCGACCCTCACGCGCTCCAGCGTCTCCGCCCAAACCACCGCTCCGGTAACTACGCCGCGTGCGACGAACGCCATTCGTCAATCGGTGTGCAAGTGGTGCTTCAAGGACATCCCGCTAGAAAAATTCTCCGCCGCGGCGAAGGAGATGGGCCTCGAGTCTGTGGAACTACTGAATCCCGAGGACTTCCCCACGCTCAAGAAATACGGCCTCTCCTGCGCCATGGTCAGCAACCCCACGGGCAAGACGGCGCAGGACGTCACCGTTGGCGGCATCCCCAAGGGGTGGAATCGCATGGAGCACCACGACACCCTCGTGCAAATCTACGAAAAGCGCATCGCCGAGGTGGCGGATGCCGGCTTCGAAAACGTGATTTGTTTCTCCGGCAACCGGGAAAAACTCGACGATGAGAGAGGTATGGAGAACTGCGCCGCCGGCTTGAAGCGCATCATGGCGTTGGCTGAAAAGCGCCGCGTGACGGTGGTGATGGAGCTGCTTAACTCGAAAGTGAACCACAAGGATTACATGTGCGATCGCACCGCGTGGGGCGCCGCGCTCGCCAAGAAGATTGGTTCGGAACGGTTCAAGCTGCTCTACGACATCTACCACATGCAGATCATGGAGGGAGATGTGATCCGGACGATTAAAGAGAACGCCGCCTACATCGGCCACTATCACACGGCAGGGAACCCCGGTCGCAACGAGTTTGAGCCGCAAGACCAGCAGGAGCTGAACTACCCGCCGATCATGCGGGCCATCCAGGCTACGGGCTTTAAGGGCTTCGTCGGACAAGAGTTTCTGCCGAAGCGCGATCCGCTGACTTCTTTGCGCGAAGCGGTGAAATTGTGCGCCGTGTAAGTTGCGGACGATGCGGGTGAAGCGCGCCGTTCAGGTGCGGGCCGCATTTTTCCTCGAGGCGATGGCGTGGTGAAGCGTGAACCGCGCGGCGATTGAGTTGTCCAGACCGGATGGGCCGGCTCGCACAACCCCTTTTCGCCATGGACGCCACACTTCCTCCCTCGACTCTTCCTCTTCGCCGCGCACTCCCGCGTCGGCTGCGCGGTCTCTGCTCCCTTATCTCAGTTTCGGTAGCCGCTTCGGCCTTTGCCGCCAGCGAGCCGAGCTTGATCAACGGGCAAAAAAAATCCTACGGCTACACCTGGCAGCAGGAGATGAAGCTTGGCGCGGAATCCGATAAAGAGATCACCCAGGAGATGGGCCTCTACGACAACCCCGCGCTCCAGGAATACGTCGCCGCCGTCGGCCAGCGCGTTCTCTCCGGAAGCCAGTTCAACGATCCGAACGCGCCGGAGATTTACCGCAATACGAAGTTCACCTTTCGCATCATCGACAGTCCGGTCGTCAACGCCTTCGCGCTGCCCGGCGGCTTTGTCTACGTCACGCGCGGACTGCTCAGCCATGTGCAAAACGAAGCGCAGCTGGCGGTCGTGCTGGGCCATGAGATCGCTCACGTCGCCGCGCGCCATTCTTCTCAGCAGGCGCGACGCTCACAGTGGGGCCAATTGGGCGTGATGGCCGGAGCCATCCTCGGGCAAACGGTGCTCGGAGAGAAAATGCCCGGTATCGGGCAGAACATTCTTCAAGGCGGCGGCCAGGCCGCGCAGGCGTTTCTCCTCCGCTACAGCCGCGAAGCCGAACACGAGTCGGACAACCTGGGCGTCGCCTACGCCGCCCGCGTGGGTTACGCGGCCGCGGAGAGTTCCCGCTTCTTTCAATCGCTGCAGCGGATCTCCGCGGCGGAGGGCAAGTCGCTTCCCACCTGGCAATCCACGCACCCGGATCCCGGTGATCGCGCGCAACGGGTCGTCCAACTCGCGGCCGCTCACCCCAAGGCCGATAACGTGGGAGAAGGGGAATACCTGCGACACATCGAGGGCCTCGTCGTGGGCGAGAATCCTCGCGAAGGATTTTCGCGCAACGGCGTGTTCTACCACCCCGAGCTTCGCTTCCAATTTCCGGTCGCGACCGGCTGGAAGCTAGAGAATCAGAAAGCAGCCGTGATCATGGCCGAGCCCAGTGGCAAGGCGATGATGGGCCTGAAACTCGCAGCCGGCGCCCGCGCGCGAGATGCCGCGCAGCAGTTCTCGCAACAATCCAAGATTCAAGTCGTGGCCAGCGGCGACACCCAGATCAACGGTCTCCCCGCCACGGTCATCATCGGCCAGGGAAAAACCGAGCAAGGCGTGCTCGGAGTGTGGAACGCCTTCATCGAGATGGAGGGCAAAGTGTATAGCCTGTTGGGATACGCCCCACAAACCGTCTTCGAACAAGTGCGGCCCACCTTTGAAACCGTGGCGGCCGGCTTTAGTCCCCTCCGGGATCAGAGCGTCGCGTCGCTGCAGCCCTCGCGTTTGAAAATCGTCCGCGCCGACCGCAGCGCTCCTTTTGCCTCATTCGTGCCCGCCTCTCTTCCTCCTGACCTCAAAGCCGACCAGGTCGCGATCATGAACCAGGTGGCATTGAACGATCCGGTGAATGAGGGTCGGATGATCAAGGTCCCGGATACCGCTACGCCGCCGGCCACGATGGCGAATCAGCCGCAGCGCGCTCCCGACTATCGCACCCAGCAGCAGAACTACCCTAACAACTATCCCGCTCAGAACTATCCGCAGCAGCCGGCTAATTCCCCCCAAACTCAATACCCTCAGTCGCAATACCCGCAACAGACGTATCCCCAGCAGTCCTACCCGCAGCAGGGCTTTCCTCAGCATCCTCAGCCCTCGACTTATCCGCAGAGCTATCCGCAGCAGCAGCCTTCCAACTACCCGCCCAACCAAAACCCAACGGGCTACCCGCAATACCCCAACCAGTCGGGCCCCCAGTATCCGAACCAGTCGGGCACTCAATATCCCAACCAGTCCGGTTACCCTCAATACCCTCAACAACCGGGCGCGTATCCTCAGCAACAGCCGCAGAACGGGTCACCGCAATTTCCACAGCCCCCAGCGTCCACGAACCAGAATGGCACGCGGCCGCGGTAAAGCGGCGCCGTTGATTCACGCCGAGGCCGACGGCGTGCGACGAGTTTTCCTCCTCTCGCCCGCCAAGGTGAACGGAGTGCGCGCGGGCCAGTTACTAAACCCGTGCGCCACGTTTGCGCTGGCCCAAGAGTTTCGCCGCGCCGGACTGCCGCTCGCCGAAATTTTCACCTTCGCGAGCGGACTCTATTTTCGAGGGAAGATAACGTATGCCCGCCATTTTGCTTCCGTCCTGCAGGGTGACCTCATCCGCGTAATCACTGCCAACGCGGGACTCGTCGAACCCGAACGCCATCTCACCGTCGCGCAGCTGCGTGACTACGGGACGGTGGACATCCACGAGGACGATCCGCGCTTTACCCGGCCGTTGCGCCGCGACGCCCAGGCACTCGCACGCCGTCTCAACCCCGACGGGAACGCCATCCTGCTCGGCAGCATCGCGACAGCGAAATATCGCGCGGTGCTCGTCGACGTGTTTTCTACGCGTCTCGTCTTCCCCAGCGACTTCATCGGCCGCGGTGACATGAGCCGGGGCGGGTTGCTGCTACGCGCTGCCCGCACCGGCGTCGAACTCCCCTACATCGGCGTGCAGGGCGCAGTAGTGAAAGGGAAGCGCGCCACGCGTATCGCCGACATGTAAAAATCGTCAGCGGCCAGCGTCGTAGCGATACCCGACGCCATGCACCGTCCTGATGCACGACTCCGCGTCGGGCGACGCTTCGATCTTCTTCCGCAATTGCGCCACATGCTGGTCGAGCGTGCGGGTTGTCCCAAAGTAATCCACGCCCCACACCGCGTTCAGCAGCGCATCGCGCGTCAGCACGTCACCCGCTTGCGCCGCAAAGACCTCGGCCAACTTCAGCTCCCGCGCAGTTAGGGACACCGCGTTGCCCGCAATCGACACACTGAACTTCCGCCGATCAATCTCGGCCGCACCGAGCTTGAAGATCGCAGGCAACATCGCTCCCGCGCCGTCCGCGTTGGGCGTCGTGCTCCGACCGCGGCGCAGCAGTGCCTCCACCCGCGCCAGCAGTTCGTGCACGCCAAACGGCTTCGTCACATAGTCGTCGGCCCCGAGTTTCAGCCCCACCACCTTGTCGATTTCCTCGCCCTTCGCGGTGAGGAACAGCACCGGCACCCGCGCCCCGCTGGCTCGAATCTCGCGGCATACATCGTAACCGCTCGCCTTTGGCATCATAATATCGAGCACAACAAGATCGAATTTCTCCTGTGGAAAAAGCTTCAGCGCCTGCGCCCCGTCGCCCGCGGCCGTCACGTCGTAGCCATCGCTCTCTAGCGTCGCGATGAGTCCCTGCCGGATATTGCGGTCGTCTTCCGCAATGAGAATTTTGGCTTTCATCAAAATGCACCTAATGAAACCGCTAATGAACGCTGATGGGCGCTTATCACTTCCATCTCTTCATTATTAGCGACCATCAGCGCTCATTAGCGGTTTTTCGGTTTTCCACTGTCACGGCAGTTCCAGGATAAACTCCGCGCCGCCACCCACGCGAGGCGCGTAGTGTAGATCGCCACCCAGCCCCCGCGCGAGCTGGCGAGCGATGCTCAATCCGAGTCCGGTGCCGGTTTTTTCCGCGGTCAGCGCATCGTCCACGCGGTGGAATTTCTCGAAGATGCGCTCGTGTTGATCCGCCGGCACGCCGGGTCCGCGATCCGAGACGCGGACCGCCGCCCCACCCGCTCGCCCGGCGCCGCGCGAACGCGCTCCGCTCTCCACCACCGCCACCGTCACTTCGCCACCCTCGGCCGCGTATTTGCACGCGTTGTCGATCAGGTTGAGCACGATCTGCTCGAGTGCATCGCGATCCGTCGTAACCTTCACGGCGACGGCTGGCCAATCGCGCCGCAACCTCATCCCCGCTTCCGCCAATCGCGGCGCGTGCGTCTCCAGCAAGCGCGCCATCTCGGCCGTGAGGTCGATCTCTTCACGCGCGTATTTCTTCTGCCCCTGTTCGAGCCGGCTGAAATCGAGCGCGTTGTTGACCAGCCGCGCAAGTCGCTCGGTCTCGCGGCCGATCGTGCGCAGATATTCGCCCCCTTGCGCCGCGTCACGCACGCGACCTTGTTCCAAGAGTTCAGCATACAGCCGGATCGTAGTGAGCGGAGTCTTGAATTCGTGGGACACGTTCGCGACGAACGACGTCTTCTGCACCGCCTCTTGCTCGCTGCGGCGCGCCTGCCACAACAGCAACGAGCCGCCGGCCAGAATCGCCGCGATGAGTAGTGCCACGAGCAATACGCTCGCACCGATGAAACCCCGCTCGGAATCGTCACGATAAGGCGCCGCCGCATAGGCCACGACGTCCCAGCCCGGGAGCAACGCTGTGGCCAGCGGCACCCGCAACGTCGGCTCGCTCCGTGGCGGCACCGCCGACGCCTGATGCAGCACGCGACCACGGTCATCGCGCAACGCGAAGCCTTCGCCGCCCGCCGCATTGGCCGGCAACGCGCCCGAGAGCCGCCGCACCAACTCTGCCAACTGAATCTCCACGCCGCGCACCTCACCCGCACCAGCGAGCCGCACCCAGCCCACCAAGTGCAGCCGGCCATCCGACACCAGGTGATTCCAGCCCCGCCGCTCCGGCCCGCCATCCTTGGCTCGCACCGGCGCGGTCTCGAGCGGCGGCGCTGGCGCCGCGGCGACCTTCCCCTCCGCCCGAACCGAGTCCGCGCTTATTCCCGATGACGAAGCGGCACGTGCCTCCCCCGGTGCGGCACTCTCCTGTCGCCGTCGAGTCGCCTCAGCGTCGGCCAGCATGGGCGAGGCAGTTCGACCGAGCGCGGGTGCAGCTGACGGCGCAGATTCGTTCCTGCCAGAATTGGCAGGCGCTGGCTTGAACAACTCTTGCACATCCCGCCGTGCGGATTGCACCTGCGCGACATTTTTGGATACGTCCCCGCGCAGGGTGGCCTCCTCTTTTGCACGCGGCTGGTTCTCGGCAAATTTTTGATCCGTCTCCACCTGCGCGACCGCCGCCGTCGACCACGGCGGACGAGGGCCAAATTCCCGCGCAAAGCGCCGCAGAAAACCGCGCGCGTCCTCGCTCGCGGTGCGCGCGTCAGGCCGCAACATGCGCCCCTCGTAGGTCGCACGAAATGCCGTGCGCACGAGCGGGTTGGTTTTCTCCCATTCCTCGGCGAACACGTCGAAACCGGCCGCCGGCTCAGCGGCCAGCGTGTCGAGCAGGCCCGCCTGCACGTCGCCGATCAACAGCTCGACATTTTCTGCAATGAGCCGCGCTCGCGCCGCGATCGCCGCCTGTCGCGCTTCTTCGGCAAAGGCACCGCGCTCCGCCAGGCGGGCCTGCTCACGGCGTAAAAGCAGGAGGGCTCCTCCGCCGACGCCGAGGGTCGGCACCAGCAGGAGGAGCCAGTAGAGAAAAATGCGCCGCGGAACCGTGAGCACGGGTATGGGAATTACGCGGACGGGCCGTGCGGCGCAACGGTCAAGGTTTGCCCGTCGCCTGCTGGTTGCGGATCTGGCTGCTTTCGCTGCGGTAGATCTTCCGCTCGGCGTTGCCGAGACCTTCGCGCTCCAGCTTGTCGGCCTCCGCGGGTGCCGGTGCCGCGAGCGCGGCGACGGCCGAGTTTTTGTAGACCTTGCCGATCTCCTTAATCTGGTCCGCCCGTTGGCGCAGCACCGCAGCCGCTTCGGCGCGACGCTCCGAGTCGACAAGGACGACCGCTTCATCTTTCGCGACTGCGAGCGCGTTGGCCGCCCAGTCTGCCTGCACTTTGTGGTCAGCCGACTTCACGACCGCCGCCTGGCTCGCACTGAACTGCACGTTGCGTTTCGCGGTGAGTGTCGCGGAGCGTTGGTTGACGGCATCCTCGTAGCTCACGCGGGCACGCGCGATCTCGATCTCGACGCCCGGTTTTGACGGCGAAACCTCGACCTCGATGAGCGCGAATTTCTCCTGTCCACCGTAGAGCTGGTTCAACGTCAGCTCGGCTCGCTGGCCACGGATACTGCCATCGCGACCGACAAAATTGAGCGGCCGCACGCCCGCGGGGAATTCGATTTCGATCACTACGCGACGCGCGACGACGTTGAGCACGTCTCCCAGTTCTGCGGCGAAAATACGGGGGAGATCGGCGCTGTGTTCGACGAAGTAGGTGTTGCCATCGCTCCGTTGCGCGAGCCGCGTCATAAGGTCCTCGTTGAACCCGAGTCCAAGGCCGATGGTGGAAACGGAGATTCCTTCGCGAACCAACGAAGCTCCGAGCCGCCCCAGTTCGTCGGGTGAGCTCGGCCCCACATTCGCCAACCCGTCGGAAAGGAGAATCACTCGATTCACGTAGTTGGCGCCTTCCATGTGCCGGCGCACTTCGGACGCGCCGCGCATCACGCCGCCGTGCAGCGCGGTGTTGCCCGCCACCTCGATCCCGCGAATCGCCTGCTCGAGCCGGCGACCATCACCGACCCGCTGCGCTGGCACCAGCGTCTGGACGCTCGAATCATAGACGACGAGCGCGACAATATCATCGGGCGCGAGCCGACGCACCGCTTCGAGCGCAGCCTCTCGCGCCTTGACGATTTTGTCGCCAGCCATCGAACCAGAGCGGTCGATGACCAGCGCGAGGTTGACCGGCGGCCGCAGATCGCGCCGGGGCAGTCGCACGCAATCGAGCCCAATCTTCACGATTGCAGTCTCGGTGGTCTCCGAAGGCAGGACCGTGCGATCAACATCGACCCGCAAGCGGACAGGATCGACGGCCGAGGCTTTGGCGGCCGCGGTGGTTTTGGACGGGAGCGCGAGCGACATCGCGCCAAGAAGCGCGACCGCGGAGAGGATGAGATGATGTTTCATGGATGGAGTCGTGGTGACGCCATCAGTGAACCATGAAACACCGCCGCAGTTGTCAGCGAGTGGTCAGCCGATTGTCAGGGAATTGTCATGGGATCGAGGTGGGCCGGGAGTTGCGCAGGCGTCCTCGCCTGCTCTGGTTTGTGGAAGCGGGCGGCAAGCACCTGCGCTAGCACGGATATTTCATACCTGATACCCATGGCTCATAAGACTTGGACTTTCCTGGGTAGCGTCGCGACCTTCCTAGCAGAAGTGCAGTCAGAAAATCAGCAGCCGTTGGGAGCATTCTTCGCCGATCGTTTTCAAACCAAACCACCACGGATTTCACGGATCGACACGGATAAAGGCAGGTTTGAATCCGTGTTCATCCGTGCCATCCGTGATCAAACTTTTTTCCCCGCTTGAGTTCGGTTGCGGCGGAGCCGCGCTGGGCGCTCTGTGGCTAAAAAATCTTCCCGAGAACTGCGGAGTAATTGGCGCTACTTCGTCGCCAGCATCTGTTTTACCGTCTCCAACACCTGCCCAAACGGCGCTTCTGCGGCGCAACCGAAACGCGGATGCCGCGTGAGCTTCGCCGTCGCGAGTGCGGGCGAACTGATGCCGCAGAAAAAGCGCGCCATCTGCCGCTCCCCGCCCAGCGCCCGGGTATGCTCGGCACGCAGCGCGACCACTTCATCGGCGGACGGTGTGAATTCCGCCGCGGTGCGGTCGAGCGCGACCGCCCGATCGCCGGCACAACGACCACAGTGCCCGCAATCGCGCCCGAGCTCCTCGCCAAAATACGCGAGCAACCGGCGCACCAGACAGCCCTCGCCGCCGAGCAATTCCGCCACCGTCCGCGTGCGGGCGATGTCACTCTCTTCGCGCACCGCAAATCGTCGCCGCAATTCCTGCCACACCGCCTTCAGGTCCTCCGGCACCCGCAACACGCGAAAGCCCTGCCGCACGCCGGCCACCTGGAGCTCGATGTCTCCCTTCTCCTCGAGATACGTGAGCGCTTTCACCACGCGCTCGCGCTCGCCCCCGAGCGCCGCGACGGCCTCGGCTAGCACGACGGAGTTCCAAATCCGACCCACTTTCGCCAGGCCGAAAAGCCGCTCGAGAAACGCCCGGCGGTCAGCATCGAAGCGCGCAAGGATCTCCTCGGGCGTGCGCTGGAATTTCCACTGATACGTCGTGTAGAACGGTGCGGTCGCCGCGATCAATCCGTCGAGCTCAAGATAAGTCAGCGCGGTCGAAACGACGAGCTGGCGGATGTCGTGCCGCGCCGACAGCTCGTAGGCGGAGATGTCGAACACGCCACCGGCCGAGCGACCTTCGAGCAACTCCTTCAG
>JANPIT010001015.1:0-3915 GCA_031425115.1 Opitutaceae bacterium
TCGTGTCGCCCGGCGAGGACCAGCGCACGCCCGCGCAACAACGCGACCTCCTGTGCGAGCATCCGGTCCGCGCGAGTATTGATTCTGTCGATCGCCGCGAGCGCCTCCGGAATCTTGCCCGCCTCGATGCGATAGCGCGCCACGGCCGCCAACGTATGCGGGTCGTCGCGAAACACGCCTTGCAGACAGCTCTCGGCCTCCGTGCACGCGTCCACAGTCTCGCCCGCCGCCAGCAACTCCTCCGCCAGCACGAGTCGGCGCTTCACGGTATCCGTCTCCTCCAATTCCGCGCGCAATTCCCGGATCCGCCAGCTCCGCGGTTTCCAACTGCCGCGGTCGCCACCGCGGCTCGCCGGGCCGCGCAAATCCGGCAGCACCTCGATCAAGAAATACGCAATGCCCCCAATGCCCGGCGCGATGAGCAGCACCAGGAACCACCAGTAAGGGCGCCCCGTCTTGAACACGTGGACGATCAGCGCGAGCTGGGCCAGCCAGACGAGCTTCGTCGCAATGCCCGCGGCCGACCAATCGCTGATCAGCCCGTGCATCACCGCACGCCCTTCGCGCCACTCGCTAACAGCGTCTCGAAAAACGGCTCGGTGGTCTCCCGGGCCACGGCGGTGACTTCCACTTTGAGGAAGCCCGCCTTCTTCAAAAAACCGTGCAGCGCGCTCTCGCGGAATCCGAGCCAGACATCCGCATACACTTCGCGCGCCTTCTCGAAGGTGTGCTCGTTTAGATCGAGCACCAAGAGCTGCCCACCTGGTCGCAGAATGCGGAAGGCTTCACTGACCGCGGCCTGGGGATGCTGCGCGTGGTGCAACGCCTGGCTGAGTATCGCGAGGTCCACGGACTTGTCGGGCAGCGGGACGTTCTCGATGTCGCCCAGTTTGTAGACGAGATTCGCGAGCCCGTTCTTTTTCGCCAATTCGGTGCCGACTTCCACCATGCGCGGCGAATTGTCGACGCACCAAACCTGCCGCGCGCGATGCGCTAGCAATTGCGAGAGGAGCCCTTCGCCGGCGCCCAAATCCGCGATGTCGATCGCCGGCGTCAGGCGCAACGCGAGGTGCCCGATCGCCTCCCACGAGCGTCCCGGACAATAGTGTTTTCCCAGCCGGCCGGCGATCAGGTTGAAATATTGCTCCTGCGTGCGCCGGCGTTTTTGCAGAATGCGATCCAGGTTCTCGCGGTCTTCGCCGATGACCGGCAAGTCGGCAACCGAATCGATCGCCGCCTTGATCAAGCCAAGCATTTTAGGGGGCAACGCTGCCCGCAGGGAGTAGAACGCGTTCTTCCCTTCGCGCCGATCCGACACCAGGTTCACGGTGCGCAGCAGCGCGAGTTGAGAGGAGATGCGGGACTGCCCCATGCCGAGAATCTCCTGCAATTCCGCCACGGAGAGTTCTTCGCGCATGACGAGCGCGAGCAGTCGCAGTCGGGTGGGATCCGAGAGCGTTTTGAGAATATCCCAGGAAGCGTTCACGGGTGTTGCGACCAAGAAGACGGGTAACGGCGGGAATCGGAAGCGTTTTCCTTTCCGATCTCCGTTATCCCTTCCCGCTTTACGTTCAATCCATCGCACCGGCACCGCGCGGGACGCTCACACCGCGTCATCACTCCACAAAAAAGGCGGGCCGCAAAGCCCGCCTTAAATGGGTCAAAGCGCGACGTGCGCTCAGCTCGCGTTCTTTTCAGAGACGCGCGTGATCGACAGGATCGTGTAATCGTCCTCGTTGCCACCGGCTTTCACGGTGACGGTTTCTCCCGGCTTCTTGCCGAGAAGCGCGGCGCCGATCGGCGTCTTGTAGGAAATGATGTGCTTCTCCGGGTCGCCGTCCCACGCGCCGAGAATTGTGTAGCTGGTCTTGCCCGTAGCCGTCTTCACTTCGACGACGGTGCCGGCGCTGACTTGGTCGATCGACGCTTCCTTGAAGTCGGTCACACGCGCGCGGCCGAGTTCGCGCTCGAGCAGCGTCTTCTGCGCCATCAGCACCTGTTGGTCCTGCTTGGCCATCTTGTATTCGGAGTTTTCCTTCAAGTCGCCGTGCTCGCGCGCGGTGGCGATCGCCTTGGAGTTTTCCGGAATCTTCTTCGAAACGATGGTTTCGTATTCCTCGCGTTTCCGGTCAAAACTGCCGCGCGAGACGAGCAACTGCTCTTCCTTGCTCTCGGCGTCGGCGGCAACCAGCGACTGAATCTTGGGGAAAATCTTGATGAACCGCGCGAGCAGCGACTTTTTCGTCAGCTCCTCGAAGCCCTGATTCAGCATCAACGTGTTCGCGAGATCGCGCGCCGTTTCCGGGTCCGCGGTCGAGAGCAGGTCGGAGATGAGGTCGGTGTCTTCGCTGAGAATATCCGCCAACGGAATGCGGCGGGCGCTCGAGGCCTGCAGCGCCTCGTAGTCGATCGCGAAGAAAATCGCGTGCAGCAGTCGCGGCGTGATCAGGTCGTTGAGGAGCTTGGCAAACTTCTTCGAGTGCCGGTTCTTCACGATCCAGAGCAGCACGGGCGCACGCAGGTTCTGCTCGGTCTGCCAGCGCTTCAGCGTGGCTGCCAGTTCATCCGCATGATCGTGCTCGATCAGGAAATTGATGCACTCGGTCGTGAACTTGCCCTGCGAAGTCTTCAGCAGGTTGAAGAGGATGTCGCGCGCCTCGATCGGGTGGGTCTCCTGAATCAAATCGAGGAAACGAGACTGGAACTGCACCGGAATTTTTTCCGCGATGCCCGGCAGGTCACGCGTGTTGGCGATGATGGTGGCCTGCGTTGGCTGGTAGTTGTTTTCCGCGCCAACCGCTTTCGCGAGGTCATCACGCACTGCGGCACCGTAGAGGCGCTCGGCAGCGTCGAGCTGGTTGGAATCCTTGACGGCATCCGCGACGCCTTTCAGCACCACGGAGAGATCGACCTTCACGTCCTTGCGGCCCGTGGCGTCCATCATATCGACTGCGAGCAGGATGCGACGCCGTGCCGAGCGCGTGCCATTGAACTGCTCGAGAATCTCGTCTTCGGCGGAGACGGGCGTCTCGCGCAGAATGTAGCACTCGGTCTTCTTCTCCGGAACCGCGACACGCGGATCCTTGGCCACGGCTTTCTTGGCCGCCGCCCACCACTTCTTGAATTTCTCTTCGCCGATCACCTGCGCGAGCGTGATTTCCAGCTCGATCGCGGTCGCGGCGTTGTTTGGGTAAGCTTCAAGCGCCTCAACCACAAGCTGCGCGGGGTTCTCCGCGATGAGCTCATTGATCTTCTTGGTGTCCGTCTCCTTGCGCACGAGTAGGTGCTTCTCCGGCAGCACATCCATCGTCGTGATACAGAACGCCGGGTCCATCGGATGGCCCTTCTTGCCCTTGAAATCGATGATCAGGCGCTGTGCCGCCTCGTCGTAGCTCTTGATCTGGCCAAAACCCCAGCTGCGATGAACCACATAGGAACCGGGCTCCATTGCCTCTAACTTAGGCTTGGCCGCCTTGAGGGACGGCGTTTTTGCAATGAGCGCGGTGACAGCTTCGGAATTCATGGTTGCGTGTGTGAGGGCCTGAACGGGAGAGTTGAGCGGACAATGTCTAGCCTTGTCAAACAGCCTGTCAAAACCGTCGGGACCAACACGTCGCACGCGGGTCGGAGGCTCGGATGAGCGCCGCCCCCACCCGATCGACCGATTCCGCAGCGCCCATCGCGTGGCCGACCGCAGCACGGTTGATCGCGCGCTGGATCGACCGTCATGAGCGTATCGATGCTCTGCTCGACTCCCTGCCGCGCACGCTGAACGGAGCAGAACGCGCCCGCTGCCAGCACCTCGTGCTCGGGGTTGTCCGCCACTGGGGCCGGATCGACGCCGCGGTAGGCCGGCTCGTGTCGCATCCGCCGCGTTTTTCCACGCGTGCGGTGCTACTGATCGCGGGGTTTGAA
>JANPIT010001016.1:0-5381 GCA_031425115.1 Opitutaceae bacterium
TGTTCTTCGGTGCGCTGATTTCCATGCACTTGATCTACCGGCTGCATCCGCCAGCGGGTGGGCTGGATCCGAAACAGATCTTCAGCGTCGAACTCACGTCGTTCTCCACCTTCGTCCTGCTGATGTCCTCGTTGATGATGGCGCTCGCCGTCACCGCGATTCAGAAGGGCAACGTGAAGAGCTGCCGCTGGTCGCTGCTCACGACGATCTTCTTCGGGATGATTTTCCTCGGCTGCCAGGTGTATGAGTTCGATCACTTCGTCCACGACAAGAAGATGACGCTCTCGAACAGCCTGCTCGGAACGACCTTCTACACGCTGACCGGCACCCACGGCTGTCACGTCGCCATCGGCGTGCTCTGGCTCGGCCTGATGTATGTGCGCTCCTTCAAGGTCGCGGCCCAGAAATCCTGGTTCTCCCACCAGCTCCTGCACACGATCACCTTGTTCGGTGCGCTGCTGCTCACGCTCAAAGTCACGCTGGGCCTCGTCCACGCGCTCCAAGTTGAAGCCACCATGGGAGCCGCGGTCGGCGCCTTCTTCAGCCACGAGTTCATCTATCTCGCCCTCTCGTTGGTCGCCTACGGGTTGCTCGCCTTCTTCTTCGCCCGTCCGCGCGGCGTCGTTCAGTTCAACGAGACCAACGCGATCGATGTCGAGGGCATGGGCCTGTATTGGCATTTCGTCGACATCGTCTGGATCGTGATCTTCACCGCCGTCTACCTGCTCGAATATCTGTAAACAGGATTACAGGACCACGGGACAACCGGACCACTCCGAACCCTTGTCCCCCGTAATCCTGTCGTCCCTTAGTCCAGTAGTCCCGCCCCCCCGTAGTCCCATTTCATGAGCGCACCCACTCACGCAGTCACCACTTCGCCGCATGGTCACGATGGCCAGGGCCAGCACGATCACAGCCACGACGTGAGCAAATTCCAGATCTACGTGCAGATCGCGATGCTCCTCGCGATCATCACCGGCATCGAGATCGTCGCGGTCTACCTGCCCTTCGCAAAATGGCTGCTCATCACCGGCCTCGTCGTCCTCTCGACCGTGAAGTTCATGTTCGTCATCTTTTACTTCATGCATCTGCGGTGGGACAAACCGTTCTGCACGATTCTTTTCTTCATCGGGCTGGTGCTCGCCGGAGGCACGATGTGGGGCCTGCTCGCGCTGTTCAGCGCCGAGGCCAGCCTCCCGCTGCCGACCTAACGGACCCTGCCTCACGCTTACGCGAACGAGAGCGGCCTTCGGGCCGCTTTTCTTTTTTACGGAGGAAGTGAGAAGTGGAAAACCAAGAAAACGAAGCTGAGCGCTCATCCGCTTCTCGCGCTCGCACGTTACTCTTTATCTTGGCGGCTTCCTCATGATCGACTGGCGACACTGGCACAATGAACCGTGGCTGATTGGCGGCCTCGTCGTGCTGGGTTGGCTCTGGGCGATCTGCGCAGGCCCGTTGCGTGCGCGCCTCGCGCCCGGCGCGGCGTTTCCCCGCGGTCACGCCATCCGATTCTATCTCGCGCTCGTCGTCTTCTACCTCGCGGTGGGCTCGCCCCTCGACCAGATCGGCGAACGCTTCCTTTTCAGTGCGCACATGCTGCAGCACCAGCTCCTCACCTATCCGGCGGCCATCTTGTTTCTTCTCGGCTTGCCGCACTGGATGGTGGACCCGCTCCTCAATCGATCAGGCGTGAACAACCTGCTGCGCGTGCTCACTCATCCGCTGTCCTGCACCGTAATCTACTCACTCGTGGTCGGCATCTGGCATGTGCCGTCGCTCTACGATCTGGCCTTGCGCGACAAGCTCGTGCACGTCGCCGAGCACATCATGTTTTTCGTGGCCGCCTTGTT
Source organism: Opitutaceae bacterium (assembly GCA_031425115.1). Classification (GTDB taxonomy): domain Bacteria; phylum Verrucomicrobiota; class Verrucomicrobiia; order Opitutales; family Opitutaceae; genus ER46. The sequence continues at coordinate 1,851 of JANPIT010001016.1, forward strand.
CTACTGGTGGCCGATCATCAGCCCTTCCCGTGTGCTGCCGCGTCGCAGCTACGGCGTGCAGATGCTCTACCTGCTCGGCGTGGTCATCGCCATGACGCCAGTCTTCGCCTACATCACTTTCTCACAGGATATCCTTTACCCCACCTACGAGTTCGCGCCGCGGCTGCTCGAGAGCTTCAAACCCGCCGATGATCAGTTGCTCGCCGGGGCGATGATGAAGTTGGTGGGCGTCTTTGGCTCGCTGGCCGTTTTTGGCGTAGCGTTCTACCGGTGGTATGAAGAAAAAAAGTGACCGAGGTCGGCGCGAATATCGATTCAGCCACCGCGCCGACTTGTAACTAAAAAGCTTCTTCCGCGCGTTGCGGTGCGGCGCGCCGCCTGCTGATATTTGGGCACTACATGCCCAAGCTCACCTCCGTCCTACTCGCCACCGTGCTGGCCCTCGCGCCCGCGTCGATTCAACTCCACGCGGCAACGCCCGGCAGCCCACCTGCCGCCGCCACGGCCACCGGCACCGTGACCGGCCGAGTGCAAAACGTCGTGACCGGTCAATACCTCAACAAAGCCCGGGTCACCCTCAAGGGCACCACCACCACGGTCTACACCGACAATTTCGGCACCTACCAGATCGTCGGCGTGCCGAGCGGCCCAGCCGCACTCGAGGTGTTCTACACCGACCTCGATCTTGTCACCATCGCGGTCAACGTCCCCGCCGGAAGTTCTGTCGAGCAAAACGTCGATCTGACCAGCGTGAAACGCTACGGCGCCGACGCGAACACGGTGCGCCTCGATGCCTTCGTCGTCTCCCAGGACAAGGAGACCGACAACCAAGCCATCGCCACCAACGAGCAGCGCTTCGCGCCCAACATCAAAAACGTGATGTCGACCGACTCCCTCGGCGACGTGCTCGGTGGCAGCGTCGGTGAATTCATCAAGTTTCTCCCGGGCGTTACCGTCGAGAACGACCTCGCTGACGTCGCCGGCATCTCGGTCCGCGGTATCGGCGGCGGCATGACGTCGATCATGAGCGACGGCGCGCCCGCCTCCAACATCTGGGTCAGCACCACTCGCAGCGTCGACATCCGCAGCATGGCCCTGAACGACATCTCGCGCATCGAGCTGACCAAGGTCCCCACGCCCGCCACCCCGTCCGACTCCCTCGCCGGCTCGGTAAACATGATCAGCAAAAGCGCCTTTGAGCGCTCCGGCCGCGTCCTCCGCTACAGCCTCAATCTCGTGGGCAACAGCGAGAATCTCACGCTGCGCCGCACGCCGCACTCCCACCTGGATCGCAAGACCCACAAAATTCTGCCCGGTGCCAACATCGACTTCACCTGGCCCATCACGAAGACCTTCGGCATCGTGATCGCGGGCACTCACGCCGAGATCTACAACGAGCAGCATCGCACGCTTCAGACGTGGACTGGCATCGGCACCGGCACGGGTGCCGCAAACGCCAGCTTCGCCGCCCCGTTTCTCTCGGCCCTCGCACTGCTCGACGGCCCCCGGAATATCACCCGCAACACCCTCAGCGTAAAAGCCGACTGGAAAGTCACCCGCAACTCCGTGCTCTCCGTCGGCCACGTCGCCAGTCGGACCGACACCCGCATCGGCTCTCTTTCCATGAATTGGAATACCGGCACCAACGGCACCCCCACGCCCGCCACCGGCACGCCGTTCAGCTATGGCCCGACCTTCACTATGGGCGCGACCGGCCGCGGCACGTTGAGCAACAACGGCACCAACCAGCTGATCAACCAGATCACGGATACCAGCACCCTGACCTATCGCTACGACAACGGTCTCTGGCGCGTCGAGTCCGGCGTCAGCCGCTCCGCCTCGCAGACCAAACGCCGCTACGCCGACGCTGGCTTTTTCCTTCAGGCGATCGCCGTCAATCGCAACCCCGTCCGTATCGCCTACCGCGACATCTCCGGCGCCCGTCCCGGCATTGTCGAGGTGTTCGACAACAACAACCAGCCGGTCGACTACAGCGATATCTCGAACTTCCGCGGCACAACCGCCAACAACTCGACCCTCGATTACAAAAGCGGCAGCAACAACGGCTACGTGAACGTCCGCCGCAGCCTCACGTTCCTGCCCGTCCCCACCGCCTTGCAGATCGGCGTCTCGCAGCGTGACCAGATGCTGGATACGAACAATAGCACTGAGGCCTGGACGTTCCAGGGCCCCGACGGCGTCTCCCCCAACGCGTCCATGGATCCCTACACCATGCAGATCTACAAGAACGTGGATCCGGGTTACGGCTTCCCCACCATCCCGTGGATCTCGCCCACGGGTGCCTGGCGCGCTTTCCAGGCCAACCCTCTCCTTTACCAAAAAACCGAGGCGCAGCGCGTCACGGAGGGCAACACCTCGATCGACAACTCCGAGCGCATCGACGAAACGGTGCAGGCCGCCTACATTCAGGCCGACACCAACCTCTTCAAGAATCGCCTCCGGATCCTTGGCGGCGTGCGCTTTGAACACACCGAAGACATCGGTCAGGGCGGCATCAACAATGCCGACGCCGTCTTCCAACGCGACGCGAGCGGCGCCTACATCCGTAACGCCGCCGGTGCGCGCGTGCGCAAAGTCGAAGCCGGTGCGGCGGGCTCCTACGCCGAATTCCTGCTCACCCGCAAACGCCGCGCCTCGTTCTCGAAGAAGATCTACTCGGGCTACTACCCCAGCCTCCATCTCACGTTCAACGCGACCGAGAACTTCGTGCTCCGCGCCGCCTACGCCAAGACCTACGGCCGCCCGAACTTCAGCGACATCATCCCGCGCGCCGTCATCAACCAGTTTGACCTGGACGAAGACGATCCCACCCCGCCCACGGGTCGTGGCACGTTCACCATCCGCAACCCCTCGCTGAAGCCGTGGACCGCCGACAACTTCGACCTGTCGGCCGAATATTATTCGGACAATGGTGGCCTCCTCAGCGCCGGCGTCTTCCGCAAAGACCTGCAGAACTTCTTCGGCGACGCGTCCCGCCTCGCGACGCCGGAGATCTTGAACGAGCTCGGGCTCGACCAGCGTTACCTCGGATTCAACATCGTCACGAAGTTCAATTCCGGTGACGCCCGCATCACGGGCGCGGAACTCAACGTGAAGCAGTCCCTCCGCATGCTCGGCAAATGGGGCACTTATTTCACCCTTTTCGCCAACGGCACGAAGCTGCAGCTCGACGGTAATCCCGGTGCCTCGTTCACCAGCTTCATCCCGAAGAGCGGCAACTGGGGCATGACCTTCGCGCCAAAACGCTTCACGCTCACCGCGCGCTGGAATTATCGCGGCCTCGATAAACGCCTCCCCATGGCCGCCTACGGCCCCAACGGCTACGAGTATATCCAGGCACGCACGGTGCTCGACCTCAGCACCTCGTTCCAACTCACGAAGCGCCTCTCGGTCATTGGTAGCGCGAACAACATCTTCAACAAGCCGCTGCGCTTCCTCCGCTACGGCGACCTCACGCCCAACTACGCGAAGCAATACGCCGAGCAGGAATACGGCATCCAGATGGCCGTG
>JANPIT010001017.1:0-15140 GCA_031425115.1 Opitutaceae bacterium
GCCGACACATCCTCGATCACGCCCGCGCCCTTCACCTGCACTTCGCCCTCCGTCTGCACGATCATCCGCCGCAGTTCGTAACCAAACCCGCCCATCACGCTCGTCACGACCACCAGCACCCAGACGCCCAGCGCCACGCCCGTGATCGAGATCGCCGTGAAAAACGGAAACCGTCCCGTCGGGAACAGCTGCTTCAGCGCGAGATAGAAATACCAGGGCATGAGGAGCGATCAGCGGTCAGGTATCAGCAGTCAGCTTCAAGGCAAGGCGGGTTCCCCGCTTTTCGGGGCTGAGCGCTGACCGCTGAATGCTGAGAGCTGCCGGGTGTTCATGCGCCTGGCCTCAACTGCGGAAACAGAATCACGTCACGAATGCTCTCGGCGCCCGTGAGCAGAATGCAGAGTCGGTCGATGCCCACGCCCATGCCGCCCGCGGGCGGCATGCCGTGCTCGAGCGCCAGCAGGAAATCGTGGTCGATGTTCTGCTTCTCCTCGCCTGCCTGCGCCTCGAACATCGCGCGCTGCACATCCGGGTCATTCTGTTCCGAATACGCCGGCGCCACTTCCATACCGCCGATCGTTAGCTCGAACACGTCGATCGTCGTCGGATCATCCGGCGTGATCTTGGCCAGCGGGCACAGCTCCTTTGGCAGGTGCGTGACAAAGGTCGGTTGAATCAGCGTCGGCTCGATCTTCTTCGAGAAAATCTCGTTGGTGATTTCAAACTCTTCCCACGCCGGGTTCACGCTCAGGCCCAATTTCTCCGCGCCGGCGATCTTCTCCGCCTTCGACCGGTTAAACCACTCCGCGTCACCCGTCGTTTCGCGGATGAGGTCTTTGTATTTCACCTCGCGCCACGTGCCGCCGAAGTCGATGTCCTGCCCGCTCGCCGCATGCTTGATCTTCAGCGAGCCATCCGCCGGCTTCACCACATCGCGAATCAGCGAGGTGAGCAGATCCTGGATCAACCTCATCATCCCGCGGTAGTCACTGTAAGCCTGATACACTTCGAGCATGGTGAACTCGGGATTGTGCCGGCGCGACACGCCTTCGTTGCGGAAGATGCGACCGATCTCGAAGACGCGATCGAAACCACCCACCAGCATCCGCTTCAACCGGAGCTCCGTCGCGATCCGCAGGAAGAAATCCACATCGAGCGCGTTGTGATGCGTTACGAACGGTCGCGCCGCCGCGCCACCTGCCGTTGCCTCGAGCACCGGCGTCTCGACCTCGAGGAACTGCCGGTCCTCCAGGAAACGCCTCACGTGCGATACCAGCCGCGAGCGCAGCATCAGCCGCGCCCGCGACTCCGCGTTCATGATCAGATCGAGGTAACGCTGCCGATAAATGATCTCCGGATCGCTGAGCCCGTGAAACTTCTCTGGCAGCGGCCGCAGCGCCTTGCACACCAGCGTGAAGGCATCGACGCGCACCGTGATTTCGCCCGTCTTCGTTTTGAAGAGCGCGCCCGTGACGCCGATGATGTCACCCAGGTCGAGTGACTTCTTGAACGTTCCGTAGCGCTCCTCGCCCAGGACATCGCGCCGAAAATAAAGCTGAATGGGACCCTGCTGATCCTGAATCTTCACGAACGAGCTGCCGCCCTGCGCGCGAAAGGTCACCAGCCGGCCCGCGACCGTCACCGTCACCGCATAATCCTGGCCTTCGACGTAGAGCGCTTTCGCTTCCGCCGAGAAATGCGTCGTCGCGACGTTCGCGCGAAAGGGGTCGAAGCCCCCCGCGCGCAGCTCGGCGAGCTTCTGCCGCCGCACGGCATGCTGATCGTGGGAGATGTCTGGAGGAGTGTCGCTCATGGAACGGAACCGGGCACCGTGGCGCGCGGCCCGGCGCGGGGCAAATGGAATTTAGGCGGGCCGCCCGCTCTAACTCGACTGCCTCCCGCACGCGCCGCTGCTCACCGCCACTTCGCGGCCTCGTCGAGCCGACCTGCCCGCTCGTAAAGCTCCGCGAGGGCGCGACGCGCATCCGCGTGCCGGGGCCGTTGGCTCGCCGGCATCTGCGACTCGTGCGCCGCCAGCCCCGCGACGCCCACCAGCAACAGCGGCTCAGCGTCCGCCGGCTTGCCCTGCCGCACCAGCGCCGCCCCCAGCAAAACGCGGTCCGCGGCCATCGCCCACGCTTCCGGCGCCACTTTTTCGCGCTGGGCGATATTTTCCCGCAACGCCGCGACCGCCGCCTCGACTTTGTCCGCCAGGAGCCACACCTCGCCCTGCGTGCTCGTCAGCAACAACGCCGTCGGATGCGCCGCGCCCAAGACGCGGCGCGCCGTGTCGCGCGCCGCGGTCAGCAGCGCCTCGGCCTCGGCCAGCTGGCCCCGCCGCCGGTAGATGGTCGCGCGCGTGTGGGCCGTCGCAATCGTCACGGGATGCTCCGCGCCCAACACCCGCGTGCGCGCTTCCCCCACTTGTGCCGCGAGGGTCGCCGCCTCGTCCTGACTTCCCGCATCGGACAAGGTTAGCGCGAGATTTCCCTGCGCCCCCAGGGTCTCGGGATGATCGGGCCCCAGAACGCGCGCGCGAAATTCAATCACCCGCCGCAGCAGTGCGATCGCTCCCGCATAGTCGCCTTTCCACCGCAGGACCGAGGCGAGTCCATTCATTGAATACGCCGCATCAAGACTGCTCTCGCCCGCATAGCGCACGCGGATTTCCAACACGTCGCGATGCAGTTTCTCCGCCTCGGCGATTCGCCCGAGCTCCAACCACACGTTGCCGAGCGTATTGCGCGCCGTGAGGGTCACCGGATCGCCCGCCCCGCGCGCCCGGCTGTGCAGCGCGACGACACGGTTGATCACCGGCTCCGCCTGCGCCGCCCTTCCCTGCTCCAACAACAGCGCCGCGATCTGGTGCCTGAGATTCAAAGCCTCTTCGCTCTCGGCGCCGCTGAGCCGCGTTTGCATCTCCAACAAGTCGCGCGCGCTCGTTTCGGCCTCGCTCACCCGGCCCTGCAAACGCAACAACTCCGTGCGCGTCGTGAGGAGACTGAGCGTGCGCACGTGCTCGGCCCCGCGCTCCTGCCGCGCGAGGAGGATCGCACGATCGATCTGCACCTCCGCCGAGTGATACTCGCCCAGCGAGACATACGTGCGGCCGAGCGTCTCCCGCAGCGCGAGCTCGACGAGCGGCTGACCGACGAGCTTCCAATCGATGCGGCGCGCCGCGACGTCCACCGCATCACGCACCGTGAGATTGCGATCCTTTTGCCGGCTGGGCGTCGCCTGCAGCAGAATATCGTTCTGCAGGAAATCGTTGATCGCCGTGGCCCGCGCCGCCTCTTCCTTCGCCGATTTTTCCGCGGTCTCCGCCCGCGTGCGCTCGCGCTCCGCCGAAGCGCGCGCCACGGTTTCGGTCCGGAGCCGCGCCTGCGCGAGCTGCTCCGCCCGCGTCGCTCGCGCGGCCAGCCACGCGCTCACACCCACCGCGACGATAAGCAGCGAGGCAAACGCCAGCCCGGCCGCGAACGCCGCGCGGTGCCGCCGGGCGAATTTCTTGAACGCGTAGAATCCTCCCGGGGCCGCCGCCGTCACCGGTTCGTTGTGCAAATGCCGCCGGAGGTCCTCGGCCAGTGAATTCGCCGTCGGGTAGCGCCGCGCGCGGTCCTTCTCCAGACAGCGCATCACGATCCAATCCAGCTCGCCGCGCAGATGCCCCGCCAACCGCCCGGGCTCCCCGTTCCGCTCCTCCGCCGCCTGACGCAAGGCGTCGACCGCGAGCGCCGCCACCGCCGCGGACGGGCGCGCCGGTTCCTCTTCGCGAATTCGCCGGCGCATCTCATCGAGCCCGCCCCGCCACAGATCCTTGGTTGGAAACGGCGGGCGCCCCGCCAGTAGTTCATAAAGCAATACGCCAAGCGCATAGACGTCGCTGCGGGTGTCGATGTCAGCCTGCCCAAAATCCAGCTGCTCGGGGCTCATGTAAGCCGGTGTGCCCACGAGCTGCGCAAACTCCGTCACCAGGGTCCGCTCCGTCAGCCGCGCCGCCGTCGCCTTCGCTATGCCGAAGTCGATGATCTTCGGCACCGCCTGTCCATCCTGCCGCGCGACGAGCACATTCGACGGCTTGATGTCGCGGTGGATGATGCCCTTCTGGTGCGCGTGCTGAATCGCCTGGCACACCTTGATGAAAAGCTCGACGCGTTGCACCACGGTCAACCGGCTCTCGTCGCAGAGCCGCGTGATCGGCACACCTTCGACCAGCTCCATCACGAAAAAAGGTCGCCCGCGCTCCGTCTCACCCGCGTCGAACACCCGCGCGATGTTCGGGTGGTCCATCAGTGCCAGCGCCTGCCGCTCCGCCTCGAATCGCGCCACGACTGCGCGGGTGTCCATACCGAGCTTTAAGATCTTCAACGCCACGCGCCGCTGCACCGGCTGCTCCTGCTCCGCCCGATACACCACTCCACCGCCGCCCTCGCCGATTTTCTCCAGCAGCCGGTAGCGCCCAATGCGCGCCCCCGGCTGTTCCTCTGGAAACTCCGACGGCAGCGAGGCGAGGATCGCATCCCGCCCCGAATCGGCAAATTTCTCCCCCGGCTTCTGTTCGAGATAATCGCCCGAGGTTTCGTAGGCCCGGAGCAAGCCTGCGAGCTCTTGCGCCATCACCGGGTTTTCCATGCTCACCACCTGCAGAAACGCCGCGCGGTCACCGGGCGGTCGCGCCAGCGCTGCGGCGAAACGTTCTTCGAGCGGATCGAGCGATTCGGGCATCTGGATTACAAGCGAGATTCTGGATGAAAAAGGCTCTGGAAGCCTCTCGGATATAATCTGGAACTCAGGAAATCAGGAAGTCGGACTTCGAGGCACGGATAGCGGATCCATTCCGTTCCTGATTTCCTGAGTTCCAGATTCGCCACGCATTCGTTCCGCACTTCAGTTCTTCACTTCTTTATACAGCCAGGCCTTGGCGAAGACCCACCAGCGCTTCGCCGTCGGCACGGAAATATCCATCGCCGCCGCGACTTCCTCGAGCGTCATGCCGGCGAAGTAACGCAGCTTCACCAACTCCGCTTTGCGCGCGTCGACGCGCGCGAGCCGGTCGAGCGCATCGCTCACCGCCACGATCCGATCGTCGTCCACCGCGATCTCTTTCGCATCGAGGTGATCCTCGTCCACCCGCACCTGTCCGCCGCCGTGCCGCACCGCCGCGCGCCGGCGCGCGCGCTCGATCAGGATCCGCCGCATCGCTTCCGCCGCCGCAAAGAAGAAGTGCCGGCGGTTTTCCCAACGCGGCTGCTCGTCCCCGCCGAGCCGCAGCCACGCCTCGTGCACGAGCGCCGTTGGTTGCAGCGTCAGCGCCGCCTGCTCATGCGCCATCTTGGCCGAGGCGACGTGGTGCAGTTCTCGATACACGAGCCGCATCAATTCCTCGGCCGCGCGATCCTCACCCTGGCCCATCCGCCCCAACAGCAGCGTGATTTCACCCATGGCACGCAGAATGCGGCCCACCCGAAGCGGAACAAGTGGAATGTGCCGCACCGCGTCGGTGGCAAAACCGGAGACGACATTCCCCGCGGGTCCGCCCCAACCAAGACCCGCCTGCGCTCGGTGAGCTTTTCTTTCCGGTTCCTGCGCTTGTCCTCGCATGCACCTGCTCCTCCGTCTCCTCCTGGCCGGCGTCGCGTGCGGAGGCGTGGTCTCCGCCGGCCTCGCCCAACCCGGCTGGCAGCTCGATCCCAACTTCGCCCCCGTGCCCACCGCCACGGTGGATGCAGTGACGGAGCTCCATTTTGCCGCCACGACCGACGGCCGCTTGCTCGTCGCGGGACCTTTCGAACAGATCAATGGCCGCTCCATCGCGCGGCTGGCCCGCTTCGACGCCCTTGGACAAATCGATCCTGCGTTCTCTCCCCAATTGGGTCCCACCGAGCAGGTCCGTCAACTCGCCGCGCTCGCCGGGGGCCGCGTGCTCGTCCAGGTGGAAGGCGTCGCGCCGCCCGTCGATCCCGTTGGGCCCCACCTGCAAATCGCCCCCGTCCTCGCCCTCGGGCGCGGGCTAACTACATCGTTCGTCCGCCTTCGCGCCAATGGCGCGAAAGACGAAACGTTTCCGGGACTCACCTGCAATGGCACGGCGCACCTCGTGCCGTTCCCCGATGGTCGCGTGCTCCTCGCCGGGCAATTCACGACCGTGAACGGAGTGCCGCGCAACGGTCTCGCGCGCTTGCACGCCGACGGCACCCTCGATGCGGACTTCCTTCCCGCGGCCGCCATGCCCGCCCTCAGCGTGCTCTCCGCCGCTCCCACGGCCGATGGCGGCGCCGTCGTCAGCGCGACCAGTGTGGATCCGATCCAGCGCACGCAGTTTCATTTCCTGCGCTTCGGCCCCGACGGTGCGATCGATGCGCGATTTGCTCCCCCACCGGTCACTCGCGCTTTCCGCCTCCTTCATGTTCAAGCCGACGGCGGCGTCCTTGCCGGCCACGACCGACTCGACCGTTACCGCGCCGATGGATCGCTGGACGCGAGCTACGCTCCGGCGATTCCCGCACTCCGCACCCTCCTGCGTCTCGCTCCGCTGCCGGGCGACCGCGTCGCCGTCGAAGGGCTGGCCGGCCCTTCTTCGCGCGGCAAATTCGCCGTGTTCATCCTGGGACCTGATGGATCAGTGGAGACCGAGTGGCGCACCGTTCCCGGCTCCGACGAGGCTCAACGGATACGCGCCGCGCTGCCCGACGGGCGCCTCGTTTTGCTGCAGGGCACCCTGGCCATCTCAGAGATTTCCGCTCCGCCCACGTTCGCCCTGGTGAATCCCACGCTCCACCTGGCATCGCCCGAGTCTCGCAGCAGGGCGCGCTGGGACATGGCGTTTACGCGGGAAACGCGCGTGCTGTCCGGCCTCACGCTGAGCCAGGAGCCCGCGGGCGCCGTGCTGGTGCGTGGTCCGTTTACCGCGATTGACGGCCATCCACGCGCCGGCGCCGCGCGCTTTCTTCAGGATGGAGCACTGGACCCGGGTTTCGTGCCGGCCTTTGCTTTTGATGCGATCAAACACCGGCCGGTCGATCGCAAATTAATCGTGGAGCGGCGCGTGCTCGGGCCCCAAGGATCCGAGGGGTATCACCGCTTTCATTACGAAACCGCCCGACTCAACGCGGATGGGTCGCGCGACTCGACCTACACGTTTCCACCGCAGTTCAACACCCGCGCCAACACCTGGCTCCTCACCCCGCCGGATGGTCGCGCGCTCGTAGCGGTCTTCGCGCCCGATGCGCTCAACCTCCAGAACTTGCGGCTGGTATGGATCGGCGCAGACGGCCGGCACCTGCGCACGTTGACGACCGTTTTCGAAACCACGGCGCCGATGGTCATCCCCGCCATCGGGGGAATTAATCCGGATTACTTCATCGAGCTCAGTCATGCGGGCATGGTTTCCGCCGCCCGCGAAATTCCTCATGAGCGCCTGATCATTGCCGGTCGCTTCGATCGCGTGAATGGCCACCCACGGCGCGGTCTCGTTCGCCTCTTCCCAGACGGCTCCGTCGATCCTGACTACGCGCCGGATCTGAGCGGGCTCACCCACATCTCCACCATCGAATTATTGGAGGGCGGGACAGCACTCGTCCACGGTCACAACGGCGAGGGGGAGATGTCCCTTTACTTTAACGCGGACGGCGAGGCCCGACACGGCTTGGTCACCACTCCGCAGATCGAACCTGCGATCAACGTCCTCGCGTTACCGAAGTTCGAGCCGCTGCTCCGTCTTGGCTCCCGCTTCATCAGCGGAGCGCAAATCATCCACCCCAGCTACGGCACCGTGATGGTCGCCGGCCATTTCGATTGGGCCGGCGGCGAACCGCGGGCGGGGTTGGCGCGCTACGTCTACAGCTTCGGCAGCCAGGTCACCGTGACGGCCACCAATCCGGCGGCGGTCGGCGGTGCGGTGGGATTGCGCGCGATCGTCAGTCCCAACCAGGCCGCCACGTATCGTTGGTCCCGCAACGGCATCGACCTCCCGGAAGCTACTTCCGACACCTTGGAACTTACGAATCTGCGCCGCGACCACGCCGGGAGCTATCAAGTCACCGTCCGCATCGGTTCGGAGACCGTGCGGAGCAATCCCTACTATCTCGACATCGCCGCCACGCCCTCGCGGCTCGGCAACTTTTCCGCGCGGACATTCGTCGACGCCAGCGCGCCCCACATCGTCGGGCTCACGACGACGAACGCGCTCCCCCAGCGACTGCTGTTTCGCGCCATCGGCCGTGGCATTCCCCATAGCCACAGTCTGGATACGTTACCCACGCCCGTGCTCGCTCTCTACGCCGGCTCACGTCTCCTCGCCGAAGACCGCGGCGGAGCCGTTGCTCCGGAAATTGCCGCGCTCGCCCAGGCGGCCGGCGCCTTCCCCGTCGCGCCCTCGGGCGGACCGGCGTTTGCCAATTATGGCTCCGCGCTGGCGCCCACTCTCGGGGCGGGGCAGGTGACGCTCGTTGCGACCAGCGGCGACCAGGGCGCGGGCATTCTCCTCTTCGAGTGCTACGAACTTCCGCCGACGGATGGCGCGCCCTTCGTGCGCAACGTCTCGCTCCGCGGCCACACCGGCCCCGGCGACGCGGTGATGATCGTCGGCTTCATTGTGCGCGGCGACACGCCGCTGCGGCTGCTGGTTCGTGCGCTGGGTCCGGCGTTGGAACGCTTCAATGTGGCGCTCCCCATCGCCAACCCGCGACTCGAGCTTCACCGCGCGGGCTCGGTGGTGCCACTCACGTCGAACGACGACTGGGCCAACACGGCAGAGATGGCGGACGCGGTGCGACGGGTGCGAGCGTCCGCCCTCCCCGTCGGCAGCCCCGATGCGGCGCTGCTGGTTACACTCCCGCCCGGCACCTACACCGCGCAGATTCCTGTGACCGGCAATTCCGCCGGCCACGCCATGATCGAACTTTTCATAATCGATTGAGCGGGATGCGTCATCGGGTTGAGCGACAACCAGGCGGCAAGGACCGCTGATGAGCGGCGAGCGCTGGAATGGGCTTGGTTTGATTGGGATTTACACACTCGACCTCGCCATGCGGTCCCCGCAGAACGAATCGATTATCGTTATGGCATTAAGTCTCCCGCCGCGCGCAACCCTCTGCCTCGCGACCGGTCCAAAGTGTCAATGAAGGTAGATCAACTTCTCCCTCCCGTCATGGTCGTCGATGATGATAATGACGATGTCGCGTTGTTGAGCCGCCACCTAAAGACGGCGGGGGTCAAAAATCCCCTCCTTCATTTTCGCAATGGCGGTGACGCGTTCATGTTTCTCAAGCAATTCTGCCCACCCGCCAGCACGCGAGTGCAGATGCCTATCGTGGTTTTTCTCGACGTGAACATGCAAGGGCTGAGCGGTTTCGATGTGTTGGTCTGGGCGCGGCAACAACCCGTCCTGACGGCGACGAAAATCTATATGCTCTCCGGTGCCCGCGAAGAGTGGGACGCTCAGATCGCCACCAAGCTGGGGGCCACCGACTATTTTGAGAAATTCCCCGCTCCTGCGGTGTTCTCCGACATCTTCTCCACGGCAGAAGCTCCCCGCATGCGATAGTTCGTTGGCGAATTAGATGCCCCTACTCGCCCCACGGCCAATCGGGCGGCCCCTTCTTTGTTACCTACTCGCCATCCTGGCCGTGCTCTTGGTCACGTTGGTCCGGGTGCCGCTCGCCCCGCTCTTGGGCAACACCGTCCCTTTCATCCTCTATTTGCCCGCGATCGTCTTCGCGGGCTGGCTGGGTGGATTTGGCCCTGGATTTACCGCGACTGTGCTGAGTGGCTATCTCGCCAAGACGTGGTTCTTCGAGCCCCGCGGCAGCTTCTCCATCCCGGACGCAGGGTCTGCTTTCCGCTTGGGGCTCTTCCTGCTCAACGGCACGATCATCAGCTACCTGTGTGGGCGGTTGCACATCCGCAGCGCCGAGCTGGAAAAGGAGCGGCAGCGCCTCGAAGCCACCGTGGAGGAACGCACCAGTCACCTCGCGCGTGCGCTCGCGGACATGGAGTCGTTTTCTTACACGGTTTCCCACGATCTCCGCTCGCCCATGCGCAGCATGCTTGGTTTCGCAGAGATCATGCTCGAGGAACACGCTCACGAGCTGAAGCCGGAGGCCCGCGATTACCTCGAACGTATCCGCGCCGCTGCCTCGCGTTTGGACCAACTCACTACCGACCTCCTGGCCTTGGCCAAAGTGTCGGGCACCCAAGTCGAGACGCGCGCGATCGCCCTGCGCGAGGCCGTCGGCGGCGTCGTCGAAAGCTCCCCGCGGTGGGGCTCGAACGACGTGAGCATCAATTACGAAGGCTGCCAGCATACCGTCCTCGGCAACCACACGTTGCTCACGCAGGCCATGCAAAACCTGCTCGAAAACGCCGTGAAGTTCATCGCGCCGGACGTGAAGCCGAAAATTCGTTTCTGGTCCGAAGCGCGGGGTGACATCGTCCGCCTGTGGATCGTCGACAATGGCATCGGCATCGCGCCGGCGGATCAGCAGCGGCTGTTCAAGATTTTCGAGCGCGGCGCCAATCAGGGCTACCAAGGCACCGGCATCGGGCTCGCGATCGTCGAGCGCGCCGTATCCAAAATGGAAGGTCGCGTCGGCGTCGAATCCGAACTCGGTCAGGGGAGCGGCTTCTGGATCGATCTGCCGCGCGGGTGACGGCGGGTCGCGAGCGGGATTGAACTCCGCCGGGCACTCGGGCGACCGGCGGGTCACGTTCGTTCACTAGCCCACTATCACCGAATCTTCGCGTCGGGCAGCTCCTGTTTGATGCCCTCGTCGAGCGGCATGCGATCGTTCGCCACCGTGAGTCCGGTGGATTTCATCAACTTGCTCAGTTCGCCCTGCAAGTCCTGCACCACGGAAGCATACTTCGGATTAGCGATGAGGTTGTGCCGTTCCTCCGGGTCGAACTCGATATTGTAGAGCTCGCTCATGTGCCGGTCCGCTTTCCCGTCACCGTGAGGATAGCGGACATACTTCCAACTATTTGTCCGGACGCCCCGGACGTTCGGGGTGTAGGGAAACTGCTTCTCGTAATTGTAGTGATACATCCACGACGTGCGCCACGCCGCGTCTCCCCGCTGCACCAGCTTCACCCAGGATCGGCCGTGGATATCAGCGAGCGGACTGGCCCCGCACAACTCGAGCAGGCTCGGCGCCATATCGACCGTCAGCACCTGCTGCTCGACGACCTTTGGCTGGTTGGCCGGGGTGAGGCCCGGATAGCGCACCAGCAGCGGAATGCGAATGCTCGCTTCGTGCATCGTGCGCTTGTCGACCATGCCGTGCTCGCCATTGAGGATCCCGTTGTCGCCCATGAACACGATGATGGTGTTCTCGAGCTCGCCCCGCTCCCGCAACAACTCGTAGAGCCGGCCCACGCTGTCGTCGACCGAGAGCAGCGTCGCCCAATACGCCCGCGTCATCGCCTCGAAGTCCTTCACCGCCTCCGGGCTGTCGTCCGGAAATTTTTTGCGCCACTCGAAGAGCGGACCGAAGATTTCATGCCAGGTATGGAGCCGGTGTTTGATCCACGAGGGTTTGTCGCCCAGCATGAATGCGGTTTCCGGATACGACACCCGCACGCGCTCGAACGCCTTTTCATATTTCTGCTCCGGGAAATAAAAGCTGTGCGGCGCCTTGTGCCCGATCATCAGGCACCAGGGCTTGTCGTCGCGCGGCCGCTTCAGCCAGTCGGTCGCCATATCGGTCACGACATTCGTGTAGTAGCCTTTCACCACCTCGCGTTTCTGGCCGTGAAAGGCGAATTCGGTATCGAAATATTTCCCCTGGCCCTTGTGCGTGACGAACCAATTGAAGCCCGGCCGCGGCCCGTCGTTCTCTTCGCCCATATGCCATTTGCCGATGTAGGCGGTGTCATAGCCGGCCGACTGCAGCACCATCGGAAAACTGCGGAAATTCGCCGGATATTCCGTGAAGTTGTTCGTGACCCCGTGCGCATGCGCATAAACCCCGCTCAGGATACTCGCGCGGCTCGGCGAGCACAGCGACGTCGTGCAAAACGTGTTTTTGAAATACACGCCTTCCTTGCCGATCCGATCCATGTTGGGCGTCTTCAAGTGCGGATGACCCGCAATGCTGAGCGCGTCCGAGCGCTGATCGTCCGTCAGAATAAAAAGCACATTGGGCCGCTTCGCCGCCGCCGCGAAGACGGTTGGCGCCATGAAAGCGAGCAAGAGTGCGGTCACACGAAAAAGGCGGCTCGAGGTGGAGCGTGTTGTCCCCAACGCGCTTTCAGGACGTTCGTCCACTCCCAAACCAGCGTCTTGGGGACAAGCCGCTCCACCTCGGACTTTACCCAGAAATTCAGCGATCTTTCTCATCATCATTCCTTCTCCTTGTTTTTCCCCTTCCCTGCCTTCTTGCCGTTACCGCCGGACCCCTTGCCCGCGGCAGCGACCTGCGCGGGGCGCGCGTCCTTGAATTGCGCGAGCGCCCCCTGCAGTGATTTCGCCGCCGCCGCCGCGGCCCCGGCTTGGTCAGCGACCTTGAGCGGCTTCGTCTCGAACGGATCCGCCGCGAGATCAAAGAACCGCCCGTCGCGGTAGAGCTTGTGCTTCGCGGTCATCGCATACTCCCACTCCGGCTGCGCGCCGCCATCGCGCGCATACCAGGAATATATCCACTCGCGCGGCTTCGCGTCCGGCTTGCCCAGCAGCTGCGGCAGGAAACTCCGACCGTCGGGAGGCGGCGCGGGCATCCCCGCGGGCTTCGCCAGTTCCACGATCGTGGGCAGGAAATCCACGCTGCTAATCAAGTCGCCATTCACTTTCCCCGCCGCGATGCGACCAGGCCAGTTAGCGATCAACGGCACGTGCGTGCCGCGCGCGGTGCTCGTGCCCTTGCCGCCTTCGTAGGCCTGACCTTTGAACTGCGACGTGATGTTCTTGTTCGTGCCGTTGTCGCCGAGGAACAGCACCAGCGTGTTTTCGCGCAGGCCTAACTCCTCGAGCTTCGCGATCAGGCGCCCGACCATCTTGTCCATGTAGGCCGTCATGTCCGCGAAGTGTTTGTTGTTCTGCTTCGCCTGCTCGCCCGTCGTCGTCTTGTCCCACTCCGGGCTGTCCGGAGTCGGCTGAAACGGATTATGCGTCAGGATCATCGGGTAATAGAGAAAGAACGGCGCGTCCTTGTGCTTCGTCACGAACTCCAGCGCGAAATCGTTGATCAACTTCGGACCGTATTCGCCGTTCGTGTAATCCAGTTCCACGCCATTCCGCTCCAGCCCCGGGTTGGCGAAGCGCGGCGGCCGGCGCGTGTGCTGCCACAGCAGCGCATCGTCAAAACCGAAATGCTGCGGCGAATCTTTCTCCGCCCCCAGCTGCCACTTCCCGCAGATGCCGGTCGTGTAGCCCGCTTTTTTAAGATGGTGGGCAAACGTCGTCTGCTTCCGATCAAGCGTGCCGAAATCGAGGTAGTTGCGGACGTTGTAGATGCCCGTCATGAGCTGCACGCGCGTGGGCGTGCATAGCGGCTGCACATGAAGACGTTCGAAACGCATGCCGCCCGCGGCCAGCTTGTCGAGGTTCGGCGTCTGATATGACTGGCCGCCATTCGCCGTGACACACTCGTAGCCGAAATCGTCGGCCATGATCAGGATCACGTTGGGTTTGCGGTCGGCGGCGAAAGCGAGGGATGCGACGCACAACGCCGTCATCAGGAAAACACCAAGGCGGGAAATCATGGGGGTGAGGAGTAGAGCTAAACTGCAGTGAAAAAATAGATCCGCCGGCGACGGTCGAACAGGATGGTTTTTAGACAGGAATGACAGGAAGGGCGGAGACAGGACTTACAGGAAGAGGTTTTCTCCCGTTCCTGTCCCTCCTGTCTCCGAGTTCCTGTTTATCCTGTCTAAATCAAAAACATCCCCCCCCGACGCCCGGCGCAACTCGCGGGGAATATTTTGAAGTTATTGTTTACTGACCGCGACCGCCGCCTTGGGCTTCGTGATCATATCGAAGTTATCCGTGCGAAACGGAGTGACGGGCAAACCGTCCGCCGAGAAAAGATTACACACCGGATTATCCGCCCAGGCGTAACGCACCGCGACCGGTGTCGGCACCTGGTCACTCGACACCTCGACCTTGTCCGGTGCGATCACGCGACCCGTCGCCCAGTGCCACTTGCGGTCTTCGCCACAGATGGCGAATCCGCGCGGCTCGTTCACGTCGAAGGTGCGCAGCGAACTGCCGAAGCAATCGATCGTCACGGTCGCCTTGTTGCCTTCGATGCTGACGCTCTTGAATTCAGGACTCCGATACGGAAATTTCATCCCGTAATCCTTCACCAACGCCCAGCGCACGAGGCGCGTCGCCACATCATACTTGTTGCGCGGATGGATGTCCCGACCTTCGCCCACATCGATGATCACCGCCTGACCGGTATTGGGCAACCGCAGCGTCTTGGTCTGGGTTTCGCGGAGCTCGGCCCAGTCGCTGTCGCCCGGCGTGTCTTTCTCGGCTTTGAAATCCGCGAGCTGCACCCAGTAAAACGAGAAGTCCCCCTGCCCCTGTTCCTTCCGCCACTGTTCGATCAAAAAGGGAAACAACTCGCCGTGCTCGTGGGCGCGGGTGGCGTTGGACTCCCCCTGATACCAGATCACGCCCTTGATCCCGTATCCGAGCGTCGGATTCACGATGCCTGCGAAGATATTGCCGGGACGCGCATTGCCCGTCAGCCACTGCGCCGGCGCCGGCGGCACGGTCTTCTTTGCCGCCTTTGCGGCCTCGCTATCGACCTTCCACTTCGCCTGGGCCGCGGCAAAGTCCGCCTTGCCCTTCTCCGACTGCATGTCCGTTTCCCGCTTCACCGTCTCGTCCATCAGCGCCTTGAAGCGCGGATCGCCCGCCAGCGTCTCGCGCCGGACCCAGGCTTGCGCCGCCGAGCCGCCCCAGGCGTTGTCGATCAGACCGATGGGCACCTCGAGAATGTCGTGCAACGTCCGTCCATAAAGATAACCGATCGCGCTGAACGCCTTCACGTTTTCCGGCGTCGCCACTTCCCACTGGCCCTTGAAGTCGGTCTTCAATTCCTGCGTGCCGACCTGCGGGACCGACACGATGCGGATGTTCGGCCGCTTGGCGCGCGCGCCCTCGATATCCCCCGTGTAAGTCTGCGCCATCGACC
>JANPIT010001018.1:0-4715 GCA_031425115.1 Opitutaceae bacterium
CTCGAGGGTAAAAACCTCACTGCCGGCTCGAGCAGCGAGGTCCTGGCCGCGCGCCGCCATCTGCAGATGGTCTTTCAAGACCCCTACGCGTCGCTGAACCCGCGTATGACCGTATTCGATACGCTGGCAGAGCCGCTGCGCGTGCACCGCGTCTGCCCCGCCGGCGCAATCCCCGCCCGCGTCGCCGAGTTGATGCAACTCGTCGGGCTCGCCCCGCGCTTCATGCAGAAATACCCGCATGAATTTTCCGGTGGCCAGCGCCAGCGCATCGCCATCGCCCGTGCCCTCGCACTCCAGCCGAAGATCATCATCGCCGACGAGCCGGTCTCCGCCCTCGACGTTTCGATCCAGGCGCAAATCCTCAACCTTCTCGCCCAGCTTTGCCGGAAGATGAACCTCTCGCTCATCTTTATCGCGCACGACCTCTCCGTCGTAAAACACATCTCCGACCGCGTCGCCGTGATGTATCTCGGCAAAATCGTCGAGCTCGGGCCGGCCCTGGATGTCATCGATCGCCCGCAGCACCCCTACACGCGCGCGTTGGTCAGCGCGATTCCCACGCCAAATCCCGACGTCGAGCGCAGCCGCCAACGCATCGTCCTCCCGGGTGACCCGCCGTCGCCCATCAACCCGCCCGCCGGCTGCAATTTCCATCCGCGCTGCCCCTACGCGCTCGAGCGCTGCAAGGCCGCCGAGCCGCCTCTGCTCCCCGCCGAAGCCTCGCGCACCGTCCGCTGCATCCGCCTCGGCGAAATCTAGCCGGGACCTTTCTGGCTTTCGGAGACCGCGCACCTGCTCTCGCGCTTTTTGGCTAGAGCGCGCCGCGTTTCATCTGCACACTGGGAATGACCTAAGCCGACGACACTTCGCCGGCGCCCCTTCACCCCTCGCCCGTGCCGGTTCCCCGGCGTTCCTCGTCCCATGATTTCCAATACGCTGCGCTTTGCCGCCCTGCTCTCGTTGCTGTCCGCGGCCAGCCTCGCCCAAACGCTCGCCCCGGCGAGCTCTGGCGCCTCCTCCACCACGGCCACCGTTTCCACCAGCGGCGACGCCGTGAAGCTCTCGCCCTTCGAGGTAAACACCAACCGTGACACCGGCTTCGCCGCCGCCAGCTCCATGGCCGGCGGCCGCCTCGCGACCGATCTGCGCGACACGCCCGTCGCCTACTCGGTCATCACCCGCGACTTCATCGACGCGCTCAACTTGCTCGACGTGCAAGCCGCGGCGGAGTGGACGACGTCGAGCACCGTGGCGGTGGACAACGGCCAGCAGAATTTCTTCTTCAGCCCGATTCAATACACGGTGCGCGGTGCGGGCGGCGGCCGGCCTCAGCGCAATTTCTTCCCGCAGTTCAACAACGGGGACTCCTACAACCTCGAGCGCTACGACTTCGGCCGCGGGCCCAACGCCGTCCTTTTCGGCAACGGCTCGCTCGGCGGTATCAGTTCTTCCACCACGAAGCGCGCGCAGACCAACCGACCGGTCCGCCAGGTCCAGTTCGCCGTCGGCTCGTGGGATAACTACCGCGCGACCTTCGATGTAAACCAGCCGCTCAGCGAAAAGGTCGCCGTCCGCGCCGCCGGCGTGTGGGGCGATGCCGGCGGCTGGCGCCAGAAGGATTTCGACAAGCGCAAGGCCGCCTTCCTCACCACGACTTTCAAGCCGTTTCGCGACACCGAACTCCGAGTCGAGGGCGAATACGGCACCAACTCCCGTCAGGTTGCCGTCACGTTTCTCAACGACCGTTTCTCCGGCTGGGACGGCACGACCTACAACGCCCCCCGCGCCCTCGCCACCCTCCCGGCCAACGCCAACGCCATCGGCGTCAATCGCCGCGGCGCCAACTATTTTGTCTACCAGCCGTTCGCCGCACCCGACGTCGTCTTCAATTACCAGAACGATCCGATCACCGTCGCCGGCGGTAACACCGCCACGACTCCAATCGCCGGATACACCTACGCCAATGCCGGCAACGTCACCTACAACACCGCCGGCGGCAACCTCCTCTACGACCTCAACGTCCCCGCCACGCGCTTCGCCAACGCCGAACGTTTCTCGCAATTCCGCACCCCCGGCGAGGAGTTCACCCTGTCGCCGGATCTTCCGATCCTGACGCAGCGCTTCAAGGACCTGCAGCTCACGTTTCACCAGCGCTTCGGTAATCTGCATTTCGAAATCGCCGGCGACATCAACCGCACTGCAGCGCTCACCAACGGCGAGCCCAACCGCGATCTCCCCAACGCCTATATCGATATCAATCGGGTGCTCCCCGACGGTCGCCCGAACCCGAATTTCCTGGTCCCCTACGGCGACGGCCAGTTCATGCGCGGCTACCGCACGTATGCCGAGAACAACGCGCGCGCCGCCCTCGCCTACGTCTGGCCGACGCGCTTCGGGCACTTCACGGTCAATTCACTCGGCGGCTCGAACAACAGCGAGAACACCAGCGACCACCGCTACCTCAGCGTCGCGCGCGGCACCGATCAACGCATGTGGGGTTTCAGCAATCAGCGCATTCGCATCCGCCGCTACTGGAACACCACCAGTCGTCCCAGTCCTGACCTCTCCGGCAAAACCATCAGCTACTACGATCCCAATACCAACCTCAGCGAAACCATCACGCCCATCTGGGCAATCGAGGCCGACCGGCGCGACACGCAGAACGTCAACACCAACAAATTCAACTACGGCCTCGCGTCACTCAATGCGAAGTTCTTCAAGGGCCGTTGGATCGTCCTCGGTGCCGTGCGCAAGGACTCCTACTTTTTCAAAACCGAGCAGCAGATCCACCAGGGCGACTATCCGACGGATTGGCCTGCCACCTACCGAATCATGCGCCCGCCCGCCCCCGCCGATTACTCTTCGCTCTCCTACACTCCCCTCGACGCGCAGGGTCGCGCCGTCGGCCCGATGCAGGAAGCCGCGATTCGCCCCCGCCAGGCCACGACCTTCAACCGTGAGCCCCAATACGCGGGCCTGCGCTTCAAGGACGACTTCAACCCGCCTCCCGTGAAAGGAAAACAGGTCACCCGCTCAGTCGGCACCGTGCTTCACCTCGCGAGCTGGCTGAATCCGGCGATCAATTTTGCGGAAACGTTTAACCCGCCCGGCTCGATCGTGCGCATCGATGGCCGCCAGCTCGAGCCCACCGTCGCCACCGGCATCGATTACTCCCTCCGGATGGAACTCTTCGAAAACAAGCTCAACCTGAACTTCGTCTACTACGCCACCGAGGAAATAAACAACACGATCCCGCAGGACGGTCCTGGCTTTTTCAATACACTCTACGACGCCAATATCGTCGGCGACCGCAGTGGCACGGGGCGCAACATCCGCGGCATGGGCCGGCTGCCCAACCAGTATCGCGACACCCGCACGCGCAGCGGCAGCGGTTACGAAATCGAGGTGACGTTCAACCCGACGCGCGCTTTCCGCCTGACCGGCAACATGGGATTTCCGCGGCTGTTCGAGGCCGGCGCCTACCCGGACGTGCGCAACTACATCGACAAGAACTCCGCCATTTTCAAACAGATCGCCACCGATGCCGGCGTGATTATCGGGGCGGATAACGTCGCCCGGATCGACGACAGGATTCCGCTCGACGAACAATCGTCCGACGTCGCAAGCGCCGCCAACGCCTACAACAATATCTACAGTTTCCGCCGCAATATCGTCGACGGAAAGCGCCTCCAGCAGGACCAACCGGTCGGCAATCTCTTCGCCGACTACACCGTCCAATCCGGCCGTCTCAAAGGCCTGCGCTTCGGCTCCGGTGCGCGCTATCGCGGCAAGCAGATATTCTGGTCCAAAGTAGAAGACACCATTCCAGATCCCAGTAATCCGCGCGTCGCGATCGACGACCCGACCAAGGACGCCTACACGCCCGCGTATACGCCCGACGACTACATCATCGTCACCGGCACGCTCGCTTACACCTGGCGGTTCAAAAATCGGCGAGAGATTCAAGCCAACCTCGTCATCAACAATCTGCTCAACGACCGCGGTCCCACTTACTCCGCGACCGCCCAGAGCGCCCACCTGATGCGGCCGCTGAACAACGATTACACCTCGCCTGCGCGCGAAACCGTGCCGCGCTACTACGCCCTCAAGCAGCCGCTGAGCTGGACGCTCACCCTCACGACACGTTTGTAACGTTCGCGCCCGCCAAGCCGGCGCATCATCGCATCCTGGGGAGGCGTCGCATCCAGGACCGCGGCGATGCCTCCCGCCATGCTCAACCGACCGGGGAAACTTCGCGCACGACCTCGCGCGCGCGCTTGTCGCGTCGCAAGCCGAGGAACACCGGATGCCGGAGCAGCCCATCATCCGTCCACTCCGTGAAGCGCACCTGCGCCACCAGTTCCGGTTTCGCCCAGGTCACCGTGCGCATTTCTCCCGCAGTCATCGCCACGCCAAAACGCGACGCTCGCGTCCGCGGCAGATCGGTAAAGGGGCAGGTTTCGATCAGGCGCCGCAGCAGTTCCGCGTGCAGCGATTTCAGCAACGCATGCGAGTAACCGCTTCCCACCTTGCCCGCATAGAGTAGCCGGTCTCCCTCGTAGTAGCCCACGAGGAGAGCACCGAAGTGTGGGCGGCTGTTTTGCGGTGGAGTGAAACCGGCGATCACCAGTTCCTGCTCGCCCATCACTTTGCACTTCAACCAAGTGCCCGAACGTCGGTCAGGTTCATACACGGAGCCAGGCGCTTTGGCGATG
>JANPIT010001019.1:0-2829 GCA_031425115.1 Opitutaceae bacterium
GCGATGTTGCCATCGAGCGCGATGTAGCTGAGCGAGTATTTCGAAGCCTCGATCTCCTTCGAGTCCTCTTCATTGAGATCGCGCAGTGCGACGATCTCGGGATGGCGGTAGAGTGCGTTGGAATCGAAAGAGACCTTGGCGTCGAGGGCGAGGACCTCGTCTTTCGGCGTGGTGATGAGCGGGTTCACCTCGAGCATCGCGGCGTCCGTATCCCAAAACATGTTATACAGGCTGCGGATGAGCTTCGCGGCGTTCTTGCCCTCGGTGGGGTTGAAGCCGAGCTTGAAGATCAGTTCGCGCACCTGGAAATCGGCGAGGCCATACGCGGGATCGACGAAGATCTTGTGGATTTTCTCCGGCGTGTCGTGGGCGACCTTCTCGATTTCGACGCCGCCCTCGGTGGACGCGACAATCACGGGACGCGACGACGCGCGGTCGAGCAGGATGGCGAGGTAGTATTCCTTTTTGATTTCGCTCGCGACGGTGAAATACACGGTCTGGACCTTGCGGCCGGCGGCGCCGGTCTGCGCGGTGACGAGCGTTTTGCCGAGCATGTTCGCGGCCATCGCCTTTGCTTCGTCCTTCGACTTCGTGAACTTCACGCCACCCTTGAAGCCATCGGTAAATGTCCCCTTGCCGCGGCCGCCGGCGTGAATTTGGGACTTCACCATGGTCGGACCTTCCGGGAGCGAGGCGAGTGCGGTGACGAAACCCTCAGGCGTGGTGGCAGCGGCGCCTTTGGGGACGGGCACGCCGTATTTTTCGAAGAGCGCCTTGGCCTGATACTCGTGGATGTTCATTTGAAAAGAAAAGGGAAGGGGAGTTAGCCAGAGTCCGCCGGGGTTAGGCACGCAAAAAAACTGCGCGAGGCACGACAGGACGAGCGCGCGGGCAGCGCGGCCGTGCGCAGCATTGCCTTTCGCCAATGCAACCGCACGATCCCCCGCGCATGCACTCGCACGAGGTGATGAGAGAAGTCTTGAAGAAGACTAGTGCCAAACAGATCGCAGCCGAGATGGGGCTGTCGCTTTCGCTGATCTATAAGTGGGCCGAGCCGCCCGAAGATGACAGCGGTAGCGGCGCGAGCAGCCCGCTCGATCGCGTGGGCCAGCTCATCCGCATCACGGGCGACATCCGCGTCGCCCAGTGGGTCTGCGAACAGGCCGACGGCTTCTACATTCGCAACCCGCACAACCTGCCGCCCACGGTGAATGTCATTCCCGCGACCAACGGGATTGTGCAGGAATTTGCCGATATGCTCGCGACGATTGCGACCGCTTCGGCCGACAGCTCCATTTCGAAGGAGGAAGCGAAAACGATTCGTCGCCGCTGGGAAGAGCTGAAGAGCGTAACCGAAGGCTTCGTGAAAGCGGCCGAGAGCGGCAACTACGGGCCGATTACCCCGCACGCCGAAGAGCCCAAAAAGCACTAGTCTTCACCCCGCTCGTCGGCGCGCGGGTCAGACGGGGGCCGAGGAGGCCGTGGGCTGCAAGGCCCGCGCGAGCGTTCAGCGTCTCGCGCGGCGCGTGCGACCAGCACCTCCACGGTCAGCCCAGGAGCTGCCGGGCGAGAAAGGTCGATTGTAGCGCGCTCAGTTCTTTCATGCCCTTTTGCGCGAGCACGATCAGACTCTGGAGCTGCTCGTGCGTGAAGGTCGCCTCTTCTCCCGAGCCCTGCACCTCGACGAACTGGCCGCGACCGGTCATCACGATGTTGAAATCCACTTCGGCGTCCTTGTCCTCCACATACGCCAGGTCGAGCAACTCCCGGCCGCCGAACATGCCGACGCTTACGGCGGCGACGGAATCGGTGAGGGGATTTTGCGCGATCTTCTTGGCGTCGAGTAATTTTTGGATGGCGAGCCGCGCGGCGAGGTAGGCGCCGGTAATCGCGGCGGTGCGTGTGCCGCCGTCCGCCTGGAGCACGTCGCAATCGAGCCAGAGAGTGTTCTGGCCAAGTTTTTGGAGATCGATGACCGCCCGGAGCGATCGGCCGATGAGGCGTTGGATTTCGATGGTGCGGCCGTCCACCTTGCCGCGGGAACTGTCGCGCTGTTTCCGATCGAGCGTCGAGTAGGGGAGCATGGAATACTCCGCGGTGAGCCAGCCGCCGGGGACCTTCTGTTGTTTCATCCACGTCGGCACGTTTTGCTCGATCGTGGCCGCGCAAATCACCCGTGTAAGACCGAAGGAAACGAGGACCGAGCCGGTCGCGTAAGGCGCGATATTCGGCTCAAATGTCACGGTGCGCAGTTGGTCGGGGCGGCGGCCGTCGGCGCGCGGAGCTGAGTTGGACATCGGGTTAGGCAGTCGCGCGCGCGCCGCTGAAGCAAGACGCAAGGAGAGAGAGCGCGCGCCCGGTTCATAGGGAAAAACCGGCATCCAAAATCGGTGATTTCGTAGTGCAAACATCTGGCATCCAAGCGGCCCGGCCGCGCGTAGTATGGCCCGGTAACAGCGAACCTCCGTCTTATCCCCCTCAAAGCCTCATGCATAATACTCCTCCTCGCGCGCTCGTCGCCGCAATCCTCACGCTCTGCGTCGCTCCGTTTGCGACGGCGCAGCAGGGCGTCGCCCTCACGACCACGAACCAGCTGATCTCGTTCAACGCGTCGGCGCCCGGCACTGGGTTGACCACGGTCAACCTGAGTGGACTCGCTGCAGGCGAGACCCTCGTCGGCATCGACTACCGACCGTTCACGCGTGCGCTGGTTGGCGTCACGAGCAATAGCCGGCTCATGACGATCAATCCCGACACGGGCGTCGCGACGTTGCTCTCGACGCTAAGTGTGCCGCTCGCCGGAACGTCCTTCGGCGTGGATTTCAATCC
>JANPIT010001020.1:0-2116 GCA_031425115.1 Opitutaceae bacterium
GGTCTTGATCACGGGGTTCGTGTGCTGGCTGCTGTTGACCTTCGAGTCCGAGAGGTCCTTGAGAAATTCGACGAGGTCGTCGGTCAGTCCCTCGATCGTTTCCATCTCCTTGGCCTGCGCGAAGAAGGCCGGCCATTGCACGGGCTGCCACGTCTTCACGCTATCGATGCGGTAGCCGAAGCGGCGGACGATCGGGTCCTTCACCGGCTGGTTCGTGGCCGAGTCGAATTTGCGGATCGTGAGATAAGTCGCGGCACCGATCACCTTGCCCGACTTGAGGTGAATGATCGGGCTGCCGCTGTTGCCCGGCTTAAACGGCGCATCGACCTCGACCAGATTCGGGCCGACGCCGACGATCTTGCCGGTGATCGTATTGATCACGCCCGCGCCTTCGGCATTGCCGAGCACCACGATCTCGTCACCGATCGAAGTGTTCTCCTCCACGCCGGTCATAATCTCCAGCGGTTGGCCGTTCGCCGTGGCCTGCATAAGAAAAATGTCGTGTCCGACCGCGACGGAGGCGGCGCCGATTTGCACTTTGTCGCCCTGGAGTGTCTGAAAACCGGCCCCGCGCACGCCGGCGGCGACATGGGCATTGGTGAAGAGGAAAGTGCGGCTGCCGTATTTGGCGAGGAACCCGCTGCCGGAGCCGTCGGTGCCGCTGACAAAGACGAGATTGTTGCGCTGGGTTCTGACGAGTTCCGCCGCGGTGGGCGATGCGGGCATGGGCGGAGTTGAAGGCACGGTCGGCTGAGCAGGTGCCGCGTTCGCCACGGTATTTAGCTCGACGAGCGAAAGATCGGCGAACCAAGCCGTGCCCGTGATCAACCTGCCGTAGTGCCCCATTCGAGGGCCGATTTTCAAGCTGGTCTTCTTTCCGCTCGAAAAATCGACGGTCACATGGGTCCAGTCGGTCGTTCCGCGAACGAACGCGGTTTTGTCATAGCCTTCCGCTACGGCAAGGGAGGCCCCTGCATCGCCGTCTCTTTGTTTTTCTCCCGCTGGCTTGTCGATTTTTTCCGTCCTGATCCAGCCGGAGAGGCGATAGCGCGTCTCCGGCTTGACGGTGACTGCTTGTTCCAGCGCCGAGTCAGCCATCACTGTTTGATCGATCCTGATACTGGGAAGGCCGTCGTGGGTCTGTTTTGGATCGACCGCTACGGTGGGCTTGTCGCCGCGTGATTCTAGTTCCCACCCTTGGATCCCTTGCTCAAATCTTGGGTTTCGAAGCAGGTTCGTCGGCTGCTGGCCGAGACAAGCACTCCCCAGAACCCCGAGAATCATTCCTGTATGGGCGAGCCTTCGCAAATATTGCGGGGAGGATTTCATGGCGGGCGATTGCATCCGATTTTTACGTTTCGGTCGATAGCTAGTTGCCCGACCCAGCGTTTGAGACTTTGCGAGCTACTTCGTCCCCGGCAGCAGCAGATCGAGCGCGCCTTTCACGGCGTCCTTGCCGGTCTTGATGACTTCGCCCGCGGCGTTCTGCACGCCTTCGATCACCGCGCCTTGGGCGGCGGCGACGAGGCGGGGTGTGAGGTCGTCGGTGGGTTTGTTCACCGCGCCGGTCAGGCGCATCGGGGCCCAAAGGTAGCCGCCGCGCGATTCGGTGAAGACCTTGGCCTGCGCGCCGGGGAGCCATTGCAGACTGCCGGGCGTCACGCCGACTTGGAACATGCCGTCGATCTGGCCTTTCTCGACGATGAACGCGCCTTCCATGCGGATCAGGCCGTCGGATTCGGCGACGAATTTCGTGACGCTGAGCCGTTCACCGTCCTGCTGGAAATCGCCCGAGGCGTTGCTGAGCGTGAGCCGCCGAAATTGCTGCGTGCGCGTGAACGCCGCGATCTGGTCGAGCACGGGCAGCGCGGTGAGTTCGCCTTCGGTGAGCTTGAGCGAACCCTTGATCTGGGGCCCGCCGATGGGCGGCAAGGTGCTGCGGACGGTGACCTCGCCGGAGAGGTTGCCCTTCATGCGCACGCGCCAGTCGTCGGAGAGATACGGCGTGGTATTCACGCTCACGAGCATGAGGCGGAGGTCGAGTTGTTTCTCGAAATCGATCTCGCCCGTGGCCTGCACAGAGCCGCCGTTGGGTTGTCGGAGTTCGGCGCTGTTG
>JANPIT010001021.1:0-2705 GCA_031425115.1 Opitutaceae bacterium
CTTCGAGTTTCAGGCCGGCTTCAACCGCGCCATCTCGCGGCCGCCGGTCGATTCGCTCACGGGCATCTACAACGTCATCGAGGACGTCCAGCGCGTCGACGCTCCCAATGCCAGCCTCGAGCCCGAGCACTCCAAGAACTACCAGGCCCGCCTCGCCTACTACTTCGGCAACCGCGCGCCCGGCCAGCTCACGCTCCAGACCTCGCAGAATGACATCCGCAATCTGCGCGAGACCTTCGACTTCACCGCCTCCGAGTTCGGCGAGGAGGATCCCGATCTCCAGTCCTATACATTTCGCACCACGCGCAACAGCGCCGAGACGCGCCGCTTTCGCAACCTCGAGCTCTCTTACAACCAGACCCTCGGCTTCCTCCCCGAACTCCTGCGCGGCACCAGCGTCAACCTCTCCTACTCGCGCACCTACGCCAGCCAGCGCCGCAACGGCATGGCGCCGCACCGCGTGTCAGGCCGCCTTGGATACGCCTACAAGCGCTTCAACGGCTCCATCGGCGGCGTCTACACCGAGGAACGCCCCGACGGCGTCTACGGCCGCTTCCGCGAAGCCGTCGCGCAATTCGACACCTCGCTCAACTGGAAACTGACCCGCCGCACCACGCTCTACGTGCAGGGCCGCAACATCACCGGCCAACCGTTGAAGTGGTTCGACACCCCGCCCGGCGTCGTCGAACGCCAGCAGCGCATTCTCCGCCAATACCAGGAATACGGCGCCAACTGGAATTTCGGCGTCAAGGGCACGTTCTGATCCGCGCCCGCCCGCCGGCGGATGCACGCTTCACCGTCCGCGCCGGGTGACGCGGCGCGGAAACCCCGGAAGAGAAGGCCCCCCCTCAGTTATCCCCCATTAAGGGGATGGCGGGGAGGCAGCCGGTTGTGCGACTCTTCGCGCCCACCCGGCTGCTACCAGGGAGAGCCTGCTTTCTCCGGTTCGAGGCGGTCTCACGTCACCAACTTCCCGATACATGACACTTCGTCTTTCCCTCCGCCTGGCGGGCGCGCTCTGCCTCCTGCTCGCCGGCGCCGGCTACGCTGCGCCGGCCCGTGGTTCCGTCGACAGCTCCACGCTCACCGGCAAAGTGATGGTCGGCTACCAAGGCTGGTTTAATGCCGAGGGCGACGGCGCCCAGCGCGGCTACAACCACTGGTCCAAAGGCGGCGCCAAACCCGCGCCCGGCAACGTCCGCGTCGATCTCTGGCCCGACCTCAGCGAGTTCCCCGCCGACGAGCGGTATCCCACCGACCTCCGCCACGCCGACGGCACACCGGCCGAGGTGTTCAGCTCCTATCGCCGGCCGACCGTGCTCCGCCACTTCGCGTGGATGCAGGAGCATGGCATCGACGGCGTTTTCCTCCAACGCTTCATCAACTCGCTGTCCCGCGGCAACTCGCTCGCCGCCAACAACGCCGTCCTCGAAAACGTCCGCGCCGGCGCCCGCCAGCACGGCCGCGTTTACGCGCTCATGTATGATCTCAGCAGCCTCGCTCCCGGCCGGGCCGATGTGTTGATCGCCGATTGGAAAAAACTTCTCCGCGACACCCAGCTCACGCGCGATCCCGCCTACCTGCGGCACAAGGGAAAACCGCTCCTCGCCCTCTGGGGCTGCGGCTTCAAGGACGACAAGCCCCGCCCCTCGCTCGACGACTGGCGCAAGATCATCACGTTTCTCAAAGACGACAAAGAGAGCGGCGGACTCGCGCTCATGCTCGGCGTTCCCAGCTTCTGGCGCACGCAAACCCGCGATGCCGTCGCCGATCCCGTGCTGCACGAACTCATCGCGCTTGCCGACGTGATCTCGCCCTGGACGCCCGGCCGCTACCGCACCCCCGAGGCCGCCGCCGCGCACGCCACCGCCGTCTGGCAGCCCGACGTCGCGTGGTGCCGCGAACGGGGCCTTGATTTTCTCCCCGTGGCGTTCCCCGGTTTCAGTTGGCACAACATGAACCCCGAGGCGCCGCTCGACGCCATCCCGCGTCTCCAAGGCCGCTTTTACTGGTCGCAAATCACCGCGGCCAAACGTGCCGGCGCCGACATGCTCTACGTCGCCATGTTCGACGAGGTCGATGAAGCCACCGCGATCTTCAAGGCCACCAACACGCCGCCCGTCGGCCCCGGCGAGAACGTCAAGTTCATCACCTACGAAGGTCTGCCCAGCGATCACTACCTCCGCCTCACCGGCCTCGCGAGCGAAGTCATCCGCGGCGAGCGCCCCGCCAGCGACGAATTGCCCCTGCCCGTCCCTTCCCCAACTCAACCGTGAAGCACTCGTATCCACTTTTCCTGTTCGCCCTCTTCGCTGCTCTGCAGGTCAGTGGAGCCGTCGCCGCCCCGGCCGCGAAGAAGCTCAACGTGCTCCTGATCGCCGTCGACGATCTGCGCGACACGCTCGGTTGCTACGGCAACGCCCGCGTCAAGACGCCGAACATCGACCGCCTTGCCGCGCGGGCCGTCCGGTTCGACCGCGCGTATGTGCAATACACCGTCTGCAATCCCAGCCGCAGTTCATTCCTCACGGGACTGCGCCCCGACCAGACGGGCATCAAGGACAACGGCACTCCCCTCCGCGACCGTCTGCCCGATGTCGTCACCTTGCCCCAGCTCCTGAAAACGTCCGGCCACCACTCTGCGGCGTTCGGCAAAATCTTTCACCTCGGTGGCGGTCGCGACAGCGCCCTGCGCGCGAAATGGA